>NZ_JBEXLL010000018.1:0-89810 GCF_040609955.1 Nocardia sp. NPDC004568 | reverse complement strand
CGACGTCGTGACATGGTGTGATCGTCTCCTTCTGCACCCATTCTGGTGCATCAGAACTCTCACAACCGCTGGACCCACCCACAGGGCTCCAGTCAGGGCCTCGACTACGCGCACCGCAGGCGCCTCCTGCATCGCGACGTCAAACCTGCGAACTTCCTACTCTCCAACGCACCCGACGACGACGAGGAACGGGTGCTGCTCACCGATTTCGGAGTCGCCAAATCGGTCGAGGACAGCCGGAATCTGACAGCCACCGGAAAGTTCATGGCGACAGTGGCCTATGCGTCACCGGAACAACTACTCGGCCACCACCTCGACCACCGCTCCGATATCTACAGTCTCGGCTGCTCGTTCTACCGGTTGCTGGCCGGCCGGAATCCGTACCCCTCCACTGTCCCGGCAGTGGTCATGATGGGGCATCTGAACGAGCCGCCACCTCGGATATCGGCGGTCCGGCCGGACCTGCCCCAGGCCCTCGATCACGTGTTCGCCCGCGTGCTGGCCAAGAACCCCGGCGACCGGTACGGCACCTGCCGCGAACTGGTCGCCGACGCGGAGGGGGCCTTCGCCGGTAGTGGTCGTTTCGTCGTCTCCGTGGACGGGTTCGGAGCGACCACACCGGTGGTGCCCGCGCCGCAGGCAGCTCACACCGCGTACCGGCCCACCGGCGGTCCGCACCTGCCGCCCGGGCAGGAGACCGTCGTGACGGAGCCCCGCGCCGGCTACGCAGCAGGGTTCCCCGACTCGAATCCCAAAGGCGGCCGGTGGCGCCGAATCCTGCTTTCGGCTGCAGGTGCCGTCGTCGTGCTCCTGGCCGTGGCGGTCGGGACCTATTTCCTCTCCGATGCGGGACCCGGCTCGGCCGACGGGCCCGACCTGGCGCAGATACGCTCCGACCACCCGCAGTTCTCGGGTAAGACCGTCGCCGCATTCAACTACGGGAACTCTCTGTTCTCGGCCGCCCTGGACGGGTCACCTCAGGCGAACTTCCTTCGCGACATAGGCTTTCGTTACAGCGACGCCTATCGCCCATATCGGAACGAGGAATCACCGCGCAAATTGTCGTCGACCGGTTTCACCTTGCCGGAGGGACTGGATGTCATCGTGGTCACCCGGTCCGACACCGCCGCCGGGAACGGTGGGCTCGGGGGTCTGCCTGTCGCATTCTTGAACGCGACAGCGAAAATCGTCGTCCTCGACGATATATCCGCCGTTCAGGCGTTCCAGGTATGGACCGATCAGTCACCGGGCACGCTGACCGACGAGATGGTGCCCGCCATAGCCGAGGTCGTGGGTTGATCACGAGGGGGGGACCGATGAGGACGTTACCGAGGCGCCTGAATTATGCCGTGGGCGTAGTGGCCACGGTGCTGGCGGCGAGTTGCGGCACCGGCGCGGACGGCGCGGATCCCGCCGTGGACCTCGCCGCGTTGCAGAGCGGCAATTACCGCACGACACCGCGGTCGCCGGAGGAGGTGCGCACGTCGGCGACCATCGATATCCAGGAAGCGTTACGGCTGGGCGAACACGTGCCGCTGATCATGGAGACCAACCCGAAGATGGTCTTCACCCGGGTCGCCCATCAGCAGCGGATGTTCACCCGCACCGACCCTCCACGGATGGTGGACAACTTCTCCACTGTTGCACCCGGATTCATCGCCGGCTGGGAGACGATAGGACAGCGGCGGGAAGACGAACTCCACGGACGTTCCGTCGACCTCACCGTCATGCGGTTCTCGACACCGGAGTCGGCGGCGCAGGCGGCCCGGGCAGTCGCCGACGGCTTGTGGCACAGCCGGTACCCGCCCGTCGGGACCATCCCGATTCCCGGCTACTCCGAGGCGTTCGGACAGGCTCGCGCCCACGGCGCGATTTCGGCGGCCGTCGCTCGAAACGAATTCGTCCTGTGGGTTTATATCGGCGGTGGCGTCGATATTCCCCCGGACCAGATCGCCCTCGCCGGTCTTGCCGCCGAGGTTTTCGATGCACAGTTCGAGAGGCTGCGAGATTACGAACCGACGCCGGAAGCCGAGCTCGCCGATCTACCGGTCGATCGGGACGGGTTACTGAGCTATGCACTACCCGATCCGGGTGGCGCGGCCGAAGCGGTGATGAGCGCGAGGACAGCTCTGCATTTGCTTCAGCGGCCCGACCTCACGAAGCGCGCATTCGACGATGCGCGGGTCGATCTGGTCGTACACGCGGAACCGGAAATCTATCGAGCGGCCGACAAACGAGCGGCGGACCGCTTACACGCGTATTTCGTCGACGGGCTCGAACCGGAGTATCGGACCGTCGACAGTCCTCCCGGAATGCCGGAGGCCCACTGCGTAGAAGACCCGGATTCGACCGGATCGTTGAAATGTCTTTTCACCGTGGGCCGTTATTCGGTGATCATGGACGGCACTCAGATCCAGGACCTTCATCAGAAGGTGTCGGCGCAGTACATACTGCTCGAACAGGCGCCCTGACAGCGAAAAGGTTGTGCCCCGAGTATTTTTCACTCGGGGCACAACCGGAAAACGATGGGACGAGGAAGTCCGGCATACCGAAACCTCTCGTGCCGCTGTTCACATCCAGCGGGCAGCGTTCGTCTTATCGGTGGTGGTCATATCGATCGCACCGTCCCGGACGATATCGGAAAGCCGCTGCATGATGTCCAGCAGGGCGATATGCGCTTCGTCCCAGCGCTTCTGCTTGGCGCTGTAGGCGACCTGGGCCTCACCGCCCCACTGGGCGACCAGACCGTTGACGTAACCCTGCAGCTCGTCGTGAGTTTCCTGAAGCCGGCCCCGCGAGGTGTTCAGGTCCCCCGACAGCGTCATCAGCTGGGCTTCGGAATAGGAAATCGCATCTGACATTGTGTCTCCTTGTGGCTAGAGTCGGAAGGCGGGACCTAGATATTCAGGCTGGAGCCCGAACCCAGATCTCCGGACGCGCCCGCGGCATTGATGGCGTCCTGGTTCGCCTGCTCGGTCGCCGTGTAGCCCTTACCGTTCTCGCGAATCAGACCGGCGATCTCCACCAGGACGTCGTTCAGCTTCTTCGACTGAAGGTCGTAGTCGTCCATGACCTTCCGGAAGGTGCCGGCAGCGGAGCCCTTCCAGTTCCCCTGTGTGCCCGCAACCAGATTGCGGACATTTCCGAGCTCGCTGGCCAACGCACCGTTCACGGTCTCGACATGCTTGGCCGCTGTCTCCATCGCCGCAAAATCGGTAGTGACTTCGCCCGCCATGGGTCCTCCTTTTCAAGAGTTCGGATCCGGACCCCCTGCGTCCGCAAACGGTCCGAACTTGCCTTCATGATGATTGGACGCGATTCCCGCCCAATCGGTTCCATAGGATTTCGGAAAACGTCCCGACCGGAGTCATGGAGTGACATCCAGCGAGTTCGCGAGGTCTTCACAGATAGGTGTGATCGAGTCCTGCCCCCCTGTCTGGTACTGGCACCCGATACTGATCTGGATGCTGTGCTCGACGATAACATGCCAGTCAACGGTCGATCCGTCCTCCGGATGCTCGGAATATGCCAGGCCGGGACGGCCGGCGAACACCACGTCGCGGCGGATCGCGGACACCGAACCCGCTGGGCGGCGGGCGATCTGAGCTTGCAGGTCGGCGGCGATGCGTTCGTAGCCGACATCGGCCGTCACCGGCTGCTGAGTCACCGTGATCCGGGCGCGCAGACCGGCCTCGGGCACCAGATCCAGACGCTGATCGGACCCGGCCGCGGGGCTCTGGACCCGCCATCCATCCGGGATGGTGAGGCGGAGTGCGCCGAAGGTCACCGGGTCCCGATCGGGCGCGGTGTCCACGCTGTCCGGGACAGGGGTGGTCGACGGCGCGGCGGCCACGGCATCGGAGCCGCCGGATATCCGGGCGATACCGATACCCGCGGCCACCAGGACGGCGACGACGAGTAGGGCCGCGGCCCCGAGATAGAGCGGGGTCCGGGAGCGTGGTGGGCGGGTGGCGGCGGCTCGTTCCCGCAGGGGCTGCAGCCATTCTGATCCGGCGGCGGCCGGGGGTAGGGCGGGGCGGTGATCGCCGGGATCGGTACGGGGAACCCGCACCAGGTCCGTACCGGCCACCACCGCCAATTCGGCGTTACCGCAGTGGTCGGCGACCACCGAACCCACCCGCTCCAGGAAACCCGCGTCGGTGCGACCCACCACGAGCACCGAACTCACCTGACAGCCGTGCAGGAGTCGTTCGAGCAGTGCGTCGAAAACGGCGAGTCCGTCGTCGCCCGCCGCGACCTCGGCGGCAGCCAGTACCGGCTCGTGTTCGCAGAATTCGAGCCGCGGACCGCCCTCCGCCGGTACCACCGTGGAGGCCGTGGTCGACAGCGGTCCGAATTCCAGGACCACGGTGCGTATATCGCGCAGCCGCCCTCCGGCGGCGACGGCCCGGACGGCGATCGTCTCCAGCGTCACGTGACCGCTGTGGTGGCGGGCCGCGGACTCCAGGACGGTCAGCCGGTGCGGATCCCAGTCGGTCGGGTGCACCACGGTGAGCTGCTCACACGGCGTCGGAATGCGCAGCTGGGCGAGCGTATGACCGAACACCGCGCGCAACGCCTCCGCGGGCGTCGGCATCCCCGGGTCGTAGGCGATACGGTCGGCGGTGACCAGCTGCACCGGCGACACCGCGATGGAGGGTGGCGCCAGCGGCTCCCCCACCACCAGGCTGCGGCCGTCACCGGCGGGCACGACCGAAGGGGTGAAATCGGTATGGGTGTTCGCACTCCACGCCCACAGCCGGGTCTCGGTCAGCGCGATCTCGGCCACCGGCATTACTGCGCCGGCATCCACGAGGTCTGGATGAGGTCGTTACCCGAACGCCCGACCAGGGTGCCACGCCCCGGCGGCATGGCGCTGGGCCGGACATTACCGAGCAGGCCGCCCTCTTCCCGGCTGCCGCTCATGATCAGACCGGGGGTGGCCAGGTCGCGCATCCGGGAGATCACCGGCTCGTACATGGCCCGGCCCGCGCCGCCGGAGCGACGCGCGATGATCAGATGCAGGCCGATGTCCTTGGCGTGCGCGAGGTAATCGACGATCTGAGCGAGCGGGTTGCCACTGGATCCGCTGGAGACCAGGTCGTAGTCGTCGACGATCACGAACAGGTCCGGTCCGGTCCACCACGAGCGGTCGCGCAGTTCCTGCGGGGTGACGTTCGGGCCGGGCATCCGGGTCCGCAGCAGGGCGGCCAGGTCACGCATGTTCGTGGTCAGGCCCTCGGCGCCCGTCGCGTAGGCGGCCAAACGGTCGGGGTCGAAGTAGCCGAGCATGGTGCGCCGGAAATCGACCAGAATGAGCGCCGCCTTGTCGCGCGCGTTGGATTCGACGATGCCGCTGACGATATTGCGCAGCAGTGTGGATTTCCCGCATTCGGTATCGCCGAAGATCAGGAAATGCGGGTTGTCGTCGAAATTGAGGAAGACCGGCGCGAGCTCGGATTCGTTGATACCGATGGGGATCGCGACATTGCGCCGGTCCGCCGGGCCCTGCCAGGGACCGATCGCCCGCACGAACTGTTCCCGATCGAGTTGTTCGGGCAGCATCCGGACCTGCGGCGCGGGACGACCGGGAGTCGCCTGCTGCAGTCGAGCGACCGCGTCGGCGACGCCGCGACCGAGATCCTCGGCCTCGGAGGATCCGTCCACCCGGGGCAGCGCGGTGAGCATGTGCAGGCTTTCGGGCGTCATACCGCGGCCCGGCCGGCCCTGCGGAACCAATGCCGCGACCTTGCGGCCGAACTCGGAATCGGCCGGATCGCCGAGGCGCAGTTCCAGCCGGGTGCCGATCTGGTCTTTGAGCTGCGGGCGGGCCTCCATCCAGCGCGAGAGCGCGATGACGACATGCACGCCGTAGGACAGACCCTGGACCGCGAGGTTCATGATCGCCTGCTCCAGTGGCTCGAAATCCTGCCGGATCGAGCCGAAACCGTCGATCACCAGGAAGACGTCACCGAAGGGGTCCTCGTGTGCGCCGGTGGCCGCCTGACTACTCGCCGGGTCGCCGGCACGCAGGCGGCGGAACTCCGACATCGACTCGATACCGAGCTGGCGGAAGCGCAGCTCGCGGGTGCGCACGATGGTGGTCATCTCGGCAATGGTGCGGCGGACCTTGTCGTGCTCCAACCGGCCGGCGACCGAACCGACGTGCGGCAGGCCCTCCAGACTCGCCAGGGTACCGCCGCCGAAGTCGAGGCAGTAGAACTGCACCTGTTCGGCGGTGTGGGTCAGCGACATCGCCATGATCAGCGTACGCAGCATGGTCGATTTACCCGACTGCGGGCCGCCGACCACGGCCACATTGCCGCGGGCACCGGACAGATCCACCACCAGGGGATCGCGGCGCTGGTCGTAGGGGCGGTCGACGATACCGATCGGCGCGCGCAGACCGGCCTGCGCGTTGTATTCGCCGGTGAGGATCGAGCGGGGGATGAGCTCGTCCAGTGACGGGGCGGCGTCCAGGGGCGGCAGCCAGATCTCGTGGGCGGGCCGGCCGTGGCCGCGGATCCGGGCCACCAGCATGCCGATATTGGAGATCTGTTCGCCGTCCTCGACCAGCGGTTCCGGATCGTGGAGCGGTTCGGGGGCCAGCGATACCCGGTCCACCGCCCGGAATTCGACATGTTTGGCGAGGAACGGCCGCGCGGTGATATCGATTTCGCCGGCCCGCGTCGCCACCGCGATATCGCGCTGCGGTCCGCCACCCACATAGGGCCCGGAGACGTAGGAGGCCTGGAAACGCTGGATCTCGCCCGAATCCGATTTCAGATAGCCGCCGCCGGGGTTGTTGGGGAGGTTGTAGGCGTCCGGGACGCCGAGCACCTGACGGGATTCATTGGCGGAGAAGGTCTTCAGGCCGATCCGGTAGGAGAGATGCGATTCCAGGCCCTTGAGTTTGCCCTCTTCCAGCCGCTGCGAGGCCAGCAGCAGGTGAACGTGCAGCGAGCGGCCCAGGCGGCCGATCATCACGAACAGCTCCGCGAAATCCGGGTGCTGGGTGAGTAGTTCGGAGAACTCGTCGAGCACCACGAACAGCGCGGGCAACGGATCGAGATCGGCGCCGGCGGCGCGGGCCTTCTCGTATTCGGAGACATTCGCGAAGTTGCCGGCCTGGCGCAGCACCTCCTGACGGCGGTTCATCTCACCGGCGAGGGCATCGCGCATACGGTCGACGAGGTCGGCTTCCTCTTCCAGGTTGGTGATCACGGCCGCGACATGCGGAACGCCGTCGAGGCCGAGGAAGGTCGCGCCGCCTTTGAAGTCGACCAGGACCAGGTTCAGCTGATCCGGCGAATGGGTGGCCAGCAGACTGAGCACCAGGGTGCGCAGGAATTCGGATTTACCGGAACCGGTGGCGCCGATGCACAGACCGTGCGGGCCCATCCCGGATTCGGCGGCTTCCTTGATATCCAGGACGACCGGCAGTCCGTCGGCGCCGACCCCGAACGGCACCCGCAACCGCTCCCGGCCGTAGCGGGGCCGCCACGCGCTCTCGGGATTGAAGGAACCGATATCGCCCAGGCCCATCAACTGCGCCCAGGTGTTGATGGTCTCCCCCTCGGTGACCTCGACATCGCTGCTGCGCTGGGTGGCCGCCCGGTACGGGGCGAGACGGCGGGCCACCTGCTGGGCCTGTTCCCGGCTGATCCGGTCGATGACCGCGAAGCGCTCCTGATTGCCGGTGGCGCCACGGCCGAGACATTCACCGTTGCGGATGGTCAGGCCGATACCGCGCGAGACCGCGAGGCGCGGCGCGTATCCGCAGAGATCGATGACGGTGACGCCCTCGTACCCGGATTCGCGCAGCTGGTCCTCCTCGGCCTCGAGCAGGCCGCCGTCCACCACGATCACCACGTGCACCATGGCGGCGTTGGTGGGCTGGTTACGGGAGTAGCGGACCCGGTTGCCGAGGACGGGGGCGAGGCCCGTCATCATCTCGCGGATCGAGCCGAAGAACATACGCTGGGTGCCGACGCCGTCCTGGGCGTCCGGGTGCTGGGTATGCGGCAGCCATTTCGTCCATTCCCACTCCGCGCTGGTGTCGGGGCCACAGACGATCGCGGTGAGCACCTGATCCGGGCCGTGGAACATGGCCAGCTGGACCAGCATCGCGCGGACCATGTCCCGGGCCTGGGCCCGGTCGCCGTCGAGGGCGATGGTGGCGAAACCCTTCACCGCGATGGCGGTGGGCAGATCGGGGACCGTGGAATGCGCGCGGACGAAACGGCGCAGCGAGACCGCCGCGATCGGTTCGAGTTCCTCCACCGGTCCGGTCTCCGGGGCGACCAGGCGGGTGGCCAGCCGCTGTCCGCCGATGCCGATGCGGACATGGCAGAAGTCCTTGTCGCTGGGCCGGCGCTCCCACATCCGGGAGGTGCCCGCGAGCATCCAGACCAGACCCGGCTCCGGATGGCTCCACTCCACCGCGGCCCGCTGTTCGGCGGCCGTGACCGCGACGTCCTTGCGGACCTGGTCGAGATAGCGGAGGTAGTCCTTGCGGTCCTCGTTGGCCTCGGCCGCCTTGGCGCCCTTACCGTTGCCCTGGCCGGCGAACATCCCGACCATCGAGACCATCATCATCATCGGGAACATCAGCGACATCGGATTCGACGCGATACCACCCCCCTGGGTGAACATCAGCGCCATCATCCCGACCATGCCGATGATCATCACGACCGGCATGAGCTTGCCCAGCAGATTTCCCGGCGTCACCCGGGGGATTTCGGGGGGCGGCTGCAGAGTGACCTCGCCGCCCGGTGTCCGCGGAACCTCCCGGCGCGCACGCCGCTGAAAACGGACAGTGGTCATCGAACGAGATCCCCCTTGTGGCCATGCGATGTTCGGGCTCAGTGTAGAGGCAGGCACGAACATGTCGTACAGTTCGACCTGCATTCTGCTGGCCGGAACGGGGGCACGCAACCCGCGATCTCCTGGGAGAATGCGGAAAACGAGCAGGGTAGCGAACCAACTTGGGGGAAGCGTGACGCATGCGCGACTGGACCATATGGAGGAAGATTCCTCGCGGGGGATAGTCCGCGCACCGGATCTCACCAGGGTCACCATTCTGGCCAAACACACCCAGGTCGATATGGCCATTCCGGTCGACGTCCCGGTCGCCCTGGTCATCCCGAGTGTGGTCGATATGATCGCCGCGCACAGCAGAACCAACGATTTCGACAACCAGGGCGAACGCTACGAACCCGCGGACTGGGTCCTGGCCCGGATCGGCCAGCCGCCACTGTCGAATTCGCTCAGCCTCGGTGAACAGGGCGTGCGCGACGGCGAGCTGCTGATGCTGGAGAACTCCGCCCACACCGCGCCGACGCCGCTCTTCGACGACATCATGTACAACGTCGCCGTCGCCGACTCCGAGCATTTCCGCGGCTGGAATCCGGATACCGCCCGGATCACCGGATCGGTGCTGGCGGTGCTCACCATGCTGGCGGGTTGCACCGCGCTGCTGGCGTCACCGGATGCGATGCCCGGCTGGATCACCGGCACCATCGCGCTGGGTGTGTCGGTGCTGCTGGTGGTCGCGGCGATGATCCTGAGCCGGGTGTACGGCGATCCCAAGACCGCGCTGGTACTGGGGGGATGCGCACTGCCGCTGGCGTTCACCGGCGGCATGCTGATCGTGCCGGACCACTACGACTGGTCCCATATGCTGCTCGGTTCCACGTTGCTGGGCGCCACGGCGATTCTGGCCTGGCGGGTCACCGGCGTGGGATTGGGGCTGTTCATCGGCGCCGGCACGGTGGCGTTGTTCGCGGTTCCCTCCGCACTGGTCGGGCTGCTCACCGAGCAGCCGATGAAAGCCGTCGGCGCCGTGGTCGCGGCGCTGGGTCTGGCCGCGCTGTCGCTGGCCCCGCGGATCTCCATGATGCTGGCGAAGCTGCCGCTGCCGCCGGTGCCCTCGCCCGGCACCCCGATCGATCCGACCGAAGACGATCCCGACGACCATCGGGCGCTGCCCACTCTGGGTGCCCTGCACGCGAAATCGGCGCGGGCGCGGACCTATCTGAGCGGGCTGGTCTCGGCGACCACACTGGTCACCGTGATCGGCGCCCTGGTGGCGACCGATCCGGCCGGTGGCGGATTCTTCTGGCAGGGCATCGCCCTCGCGCTGGTGTGCGCGGCGGTGCTCATGTTCCGCAGCCGCACCTACGCCGGCGCCGAACAGGCCGTGATCCTGATCGCGGGCGGCGCCGCCATCCTGCTGGCCATGCTGGTGGGGATGGCGTTCGTGACCGATCTGCCGCTGGCCGCGTTCGGCGCCGCCCTGGTCATGCTGATCGCCGCGCTGATCCTCGGCATCATCGTCCCGAACCAGACGGCTACCCCGCCGATGCGGCGGGCCGCCGAACTGATCGAATACGGTTTCGTGGCCGCTGTGCTGCCGCTCGTGTTCTGGGTGACCGACCTCTACTCCCTCGTCCGCGGGCTGTGAACCGGGGCGTCCGCGCCGCGGCGGTCGCCGCGGTGCTCGGGGTGAGCGCGACGCTCGGGCTCGGGTCCCCGGTGGCGTACGCCGACCGGCCGGCACCGGTGGATCCCGGTCAGCTGCCGGCCGGTGATCCGGCGAAACCCACCCAGGCCACCGAGCGCAAGGCGAATACCGCCTGCAACAGCACCGTCTCCGGCGGCGGCGGCCCGACCGTCCCACCCGCGCAGGCCGCCCTCGACCTGCGGCGCGCCTGGCAGTTCTCCGAAGGAGCCGGGCAGGTCGTCGCGGTGATCGATACCGGCGTCGCCCGTCATCCCCGGCTGCCCGGGCTGCGCGCCGGCGGTGACTTCGTGGCCAACAGCGGCGACGGTACGGAGGATTGCGACGCGCACGGGACCATCGTGGCCGGCATCATCGGAGCGAGCCGGGTCCCCGACGAGGGCTTCTCCGGAGTGGCGCCGGCCGCGACCATTCTGACCATCCGCCAGACGAGCGACAAGTACGTCAAAGCGGGCAGCAATGCCACCAAAACGCCCGAAGACCTGTCCAAAGAGGGCTATGGCAATGTCGCCACCATGGCGCAGGCCGTCCGCCGGGCCGCCGATATGGGTGCCACCGTCATCAATATCTCCGAGGTCGCGTGCAGTGCCGCCCCGATCTCCGATGCTTCGCTCGGCGCCGCGCTCGACTACGCCGTCCACCAGAAGAACGTGGTCGTGGTGGCCTCGGCCGGTAACACCGACAACGACAGTTGCAAGGGCAACACCGGTATCCAGGATCCGCTGGATCCGACGGCCGACCCGTGGAGCAATGCGACCGTCAACGTGACGCCCGCACGCTACGACGATCTGGTGCTCTCGGTCGGCTCGATCGACGCGAACGGCGCCCCGTCGGAGTTCACCGTCCCGGGTCCGTGGCTCAGTGTCGCCGCACCGGGGGAGAACATCGTCTCCCTCGATGTGCACAGCGGCGGGGTCATCAACGGGACGGTCGATGCTCAGGGCGGTCAGCAGACCATCAACGGCACCAGTTTCGCGGCCCCCTATGTTTCCGGCGTGGTCGCGCTGGTGCGCTCCCGCTTCCCGGAATTGTCCGCCGTGGAGGTCATGAAACGGATCCAGGCGACAGCGCACGCGCCGGCCGAGGGCTGGAACCCGTATGTGGGCTACGGCGCGATCGACCCGATCGCCGCGCTGACCAACGAGGTGCCCGACGAACTACGGCCGAAGCAGCCGCATCCGGCGGTGAGCAAGCAGCTGGCGCTTCCCGCACCACCCACGCCGCCGGATCACACCGCCCGCAATGTGGCGCTCATCGGCAGCGGAATCATCGGCGGTGGACTGATTCTCGGCTATCTCGCCTCGTTCCCGACCCGCCGGCGCTTCGGTGTCGGCGAAGACGACGCCTGACCGCGAAGTCGGTATTCCGGTTCATTTCGGTCTCGGGCCTCTCGGTGAGCGACTGCCCGGCTCGCGGGACCGGGACGCTGTCGCGGCAGGGCTGCGCGCCGGTATCGCCGAGCGGTGGACGCACCGGCCCAGGCGCATCCGGACCCGCCGGATCGGGTAGGTGGATCCGGTCCGAGCAGACAGCTGACCGGTGAAGAAGTCCCGGCCGGGGCGTGGCGGCCGGACCGCGACGCCGGGACGGATCCCCACCGGCCGCGGGATCGGTGAACCGCCGCTCGAATACCGCAGAGACGGAGATGGCGAACCGGTCCACCGTCGCGGGGCGGTCGGCGGCGGTCACCGCCAGGCGAGTGTGGTCACTTTCCCGTGGCGACCGGCTGCGCGGCCGGTGACGGATCCGGCGCTACTCCGTCGTGCGCGACCAGGGCCTCTTCTCGACCCAGGCTCGGTCCGGAGGCCAGCAGTCCGACGATCGGCCAGGGCGCGGGTTCGGCCTTCTCCGGCATCCCCAGCGCCTTCGCGGCGTCGGCGTTCTCGATGCCGTACCGCACACCGGTATCGGCGATATAGAAGATGCTGTCCTTGCGCCGGCTGTCCGGTTCGATCCCGGTGGTCTGCACATAGGCTCCCGTGCCGGGCGCCAGATAGGCGGAGTCGACGTTCTGACCCGACCCGTCGGCCTGCGCGAGCGGCACCAGTTTCGCCTTGTCCGACATCGGCAGGCTCACCCCGGTGACGAGGGTCAGTTCGGCACGGGTGCCCGTGTTCTCGCCCGCTTCCGGGATCGGCTTCCACGACAGACAGCTCACCGGCTGGTCCTTCGCTTCCAGGATGTCGGGAGCGTTCTGCGGATAGTCACCGACCTGGAGCGCCGCCGAGACGGGGGCGTTGGTGCGTTCGGTCTGGTCGATGGTCTCGTCACGCGAAGTCTGCGGGTTGGAGTTGCGGATGATCTCCGCGGTGAGGGGCGAGATCGCCTGCAAGCCGTCGGCGAGGACGACGTAGTACTCCGTTCCGGAGCTGCCGACCTGCACCACCTCACCGATCCGGTGATCGCTGATCTCGTAGCCGGGGGCGCTGCCGGAGTCGGCGATGGGCGGCGGGATGATCGCCGGTACTTCGGGAACGGCGTTGATCAGTCCCTCGCTCACCGGTCGCGGGGTGGCGCCGGTGATGTTCAGTGCGTCGGTGACCGCACGGTCGGCCATATCGACGCGGGCGCGTTTCCGGTCGTAGATCAGATAGGCGTGGTTCTCCCCCTGCACCAGCAGGGCTTTGTCCACGCCCATGGCATCGGCTTTCGCGCCGAGTTCGAGCTCACCGGCCAGTACCGAGGTCGTCCGGTCCTGGCTGCCGTCGATCTTCATCTCGTCGCAGATCGTCCACTGCCGTCCGGTCCCCGCGGAGTCGAAGTGGATCGAGCCGGGGGCTCCGGGAATACCGATCAGCGGACCCCGGGCCTTCTTACCGATCTCGGCTTCCTTCACGATCGACGCGTCCGGCGCTTCCCCCGCGGCCAACCGGGCCGACGCCAGATTCAGCGCGGGGTGCACCACATCGTTGATCACCACATAGACCGCGCCGGATTCCTTGCCGATCAGGATCTTGTTCTGATCTATCTTGTCCTGGGGCCGGAGCAGGGCCAACACACCACAACCGGCGAGGACGACCACAGCCAGAACCAAACCGACGACATAGGCGCGCACCTGAGAACGCATGGGGTCGTGGAGCATTCGCACGTCCCGCCGCACCAGCGCATGTTCCATCCGGCGGACCAGGAAGTTGTAACCGCTGATCTGCCACCTGGTAGTGGGCTTTGAAGGCATCGTCATTCCCCCGAACTGTGCTCGTGCTCGCCGAACACAGTACAGTTCGCGAGGACGTAGTTCAGCTCGGCCGCCGATAATCGGCCGACACCGGGTACCTGGGGGACTCTGATGGCCGTTGCCGCCGCAGTGGGGCGCAGGCGCAGCCTGCTTTTCGGGCGTATCTCCATGCGCAATCTGCTCATCGCGCAGGTATTCGCGCTCGTCGCGGGCACGGTCACCTTGGTCACCGGAGTGAACCCGTGGATCGCGCTGGGCGTCGCGGTCGTCGTCGGATGCGTTCCGCTCGTCCCGGTCGGGCGGCGGGTGCTGCTGGATTGGGTGGGTACCTGGTGGAATTACCGCGCCCGCCGCGAATACCGCATCGGGGACAGCAGCGATTTCCGCGGACCCGACGACCGCTCGCTCGGCCTGTACTGGGACGAGAGCCGGGTGGTCGCGGTCGTCGAGGTGCTGCCGCCGCGCGGCGGGCTCACCCGTATCGACCGCACCGCGGTGCACGCTTCCCATCTGCTGCCCATGGCGGAGCTGGCGACCTGCCTCGCCCAGCACGACATCCTGCTCAGCGGTATCGACATCATCAGTCACGGCCACCGCAGCCGCTCCGGCACACCGGCGGGCGCCATCTACGAATCCCTGCTCGGGCCACTGCCCGCCACCGCGCATCGCACGGTCTGGCTGGCGATCGGATTCGATATGGTCGACTGTCCCGGGGCGGCGAACCGGCGCGGCGGCGGCGACGAAGGTGCCGCACGGGCGGTCACCATCGCGACCCAGCGCATCGTGCGGACGCTGGAGGACGCGGGGTGCGGGTCGCGCGTGCTGACCGCCTCGGAGATCCGGGCGGCCGTACGGCAGGTACTGCACGGAGCCGACGCGCGCGAGCTGACCCACCGGTGGCGGTACGCCGAACTCGGCAACAGCGTGAACATCGGGTCCGCCATCGACCCGAAACAGTTGGGATCGGAGATCCTTTCGCAACTGTGGGTGGCCGAGTCCCGCGGCACCACGGTCGCGGTCCGGCTGCGTCCCGGCAGTACGGCCGATACCGTGCACGTCGGCGCGGCCTGGCGGTCCACGCTGCGGGAACTCCCCGAGAAGACCGCGTCCAAGGGCATGATCTCGATGAACGGCCGGCACCGCGACGGGCTGCTCGCGCATCTGCCGATCGGTATCCCCGACAGGGAGGACGCCGTCCCCACCGCCGAGTACCCCATCGATGTGCTGGACGCGCTGGCGCTGCCGTCGTCGGGTTGCGGGCAGCTGATCGGGTCCGACGACGAGGGCAACGGTGTGGCGCTGCGCCTCGTCGGCGCCGGTATCTCCTCGGTATACGTAGCGGGCGAACTGTATCTCGCGCAGCAGCTGGTGTTCCGCGCGCTGGCCGTCGGTGAGCGGATCCTGGTGCGCACCGACCGGCCCCAGGCCTGGTATCAGCTGATCGAGACGATCGGCAATCCGGAGCGTCTGATGCTCGCCGTCGAAATGCACCAGTCGGACGCCATGTTCACCGCGACCGTCATCGACGGCGTCCTCGCTCCCGCACCGCACGCCGGTATCACCACGATCTATGTCACCGGCGACCCGATGGGCTGGCCGGCCACCAAACCCGACTTGTCGATCCAGCAGCCCGGCGCGATCGGTAACCGGGTCGTCGTCCGTACCGCGACCACCCAGATCCCGCTGAACCTGGTCTCCATCCCCCGGGAACACACCTACATCGGCGAACCCCGCACCCGGCAGCCCGCACATCAGGGCCGCCCCGCGCCGGCGGCGGCCCCCCAACCCCAGCACCGCTGACCGACGCCCGGCACAACACCGGGCGCATCCTCGTCGGCACATATCGCTCCGCCTACCGTCACCCGACCGTTGCGCCGGGTCTCGGTGCTCAGGGCACCCGACGGACCTCCCGTCCGAGCACCACCGGGCGCGGCCGCGCACTCTCGCCGCCGAGTCCTGCGAGGCCCACAGAGGCGCACCGCCCCCCGGCCGAAGGCGCTCAACGGCCGCACCCTATGGACGGCCCAACACATCGCCTGAGTCGGAAGGCGCGAGTCCCGAGGGCCGGACGGCGAGACACCGTGGGTGTCGACGCGAACACAGCACTTTCACCACGCCACCGGTCGGCCGGGTCCGTACCCCGGTACCGGATTCGACCGGTCGCGCCCAACCCTCCGGACGCTCCGCCGAGAACTCAGCCCGGGTAAGGGTCGGCGGCCCGCGCTTCGCGCAGGGCCCCGCCCCACCAGGCGAGTTGGGTCAGCATCCGGTCCGCCGCGTCGATGGCCGCGCCGTCGCCCGTGTTGCCCGCGGCGTCGAACTGTTTGCGCGCCCGGTGGAAGCTCACCGTTTCACGTACCGAGACCATATGGATCTCGGCCACCACCTGGCGGAGTTGTTCCACCGCGCGTAGACCGCCCGAGAGGCCGCCGTAGGACACGAAACCCACCGGCTTGGCGCGCCATTCGTGTTTCGCACTGTCGAAGGCGGTTTTCACCGATGCCGGGTAGCCGTGGTTGTACTCCGAGGTCACCACGGCGAAAGCGTCTGCGGCCGAGAGCCTTTCGCGGAATCGGGCGGTCTCCGGGGTCGCGGTGAGGTCCAGCGGTAGCGGCACGTCCAGCAGGTCGAGCACGCCGATATCGAAATCGGGCCGGGCCCGGGCCGTACGCAGAAACCAGTCGGCGACCACGGGCGCGAAGCGTTCGGGCCGGACACTGGCGACGATCACCTCTAGTCGCAGGGGCGTATCCACCGGACGAGACTATCCCGGGGCCACGGCGAGGCGCGGGATGGTCTCAGGGCAGTTCGAAGGGTAGCGCGACCCCGGCATGTACCCGGCAGTGCTCGCAGGTCTCGGTGTCGGCGACCGCGGCGATCGCGCCGCGGACGAGGTCTTTGAAGGGCCCGATATTGCGTTCGAATTCGGCGAACACATCGGCCGCCCGCACGCCCTCGCCCTCGGTGATCCCCGCGTCCAGGTCGGTGACCAGCGCGATCGCCGCGTAACACATCTCCAGTTCGCGGGCCAGTACCGCTTCCGGGTAGCCGGTCATATTGACCAGCTCCCAGCCCTGGGCGGCGAACCAGCGGCTTTCGGCACGGGTGGAGAAGCGCGGTCCCTGGATGACGGCCATGGTGCCGTGCGGGTGGACGTGCACCGCGCTGTCGGCCGATTTCACCGCGGTGGCGCGCAGATCGGCGCAGTAGGGGTCGGCGAAGGAGACGTGGATGCCGTTACCGTCGAAATAGGTCTGCGGACGGCCGGAGGTGCGGTCGACGAGTTGGTCGGGAATGACCACGGCGCCCGGGCCCCAGTCGGGCCGCAGGCTGCCGACCGCGCAGGGAGCGTAGATCCGGCGGACGCCGACCGAGCGTAGTGCCCACATATTGGCCTGGTAGGGCACGGTGTGCGGGGAGTACTCGTGCCGTGTCCCGTGCCGCGGGAGGAAGGCGACGGGCCGGCCCTCGACCTCCCCCACGACGATCGGCGCGCTGGGGTCGCCGTAGGGGGTTCTCACCGTGACCGCGTCCGTGGCGCCGTCGAAGAAATCGTAGAATCCACTACCGCCGATGACGGCCAGCGCGGGCCGATCCTGGGAAGTCATGATCTCGATTGTTCCGCGTCGGCGGCATGGGCGCACAGGCGAGGGCCCGTACCTGACAAGCCCGGACCGGAGATGTACCCTAGGGGGGTATGAACGGTCCTCTCGACCGGCGCAGAGGAGACAATCGGTGACTTCGACATCCACCACGGCGGGATCCGCCGACGAGACGGGGACCGGCCACATGTCCCACGACCACGCGAACCACGGCTACATCACCGCCAAGGACGACTACCTCAAGCGGCTGCGCCGGATCGAAGGGCAGGCGCGCGGCCTGCAGCGGATGGTGGAGGAGGAGAAGTACTGCATCGACATCCTCACCCAGGTCTCCGCGATGACCAAGGCCTTGCAGGCGGTCGCCATGGGACTGCTGGAGGACCATATCAGCCACTGCGTGGTGGACGCGGCGGTCGCCGGTGGCCCGGATGCCGAGGCCAAGATCAAGGAAGCCACCGACGCGATCGCCCGGCTGGTTCGTTCCTGACTCCTACGCCGAGTGGGCCCCCGCGCGGGCGGCCCACTCGCCGGGTCAGGACTGCTGGGTGAGCAGCGGCGCCAGGGTGCGCAGCGTGGCCAGGTAGTCCTCGTCGAGGACCTGCAGGGCGAGGTGATCGGCGCCCGCCTCGATATGCCGGCGGACCTGCGTCGCGACCTGGTCGGCCGACCCGTGTACGGCGAGCGCGTCGAGCAGGCGGTCGCTGCCCGGTGCGGCGATGTCATCGTCGGTGAAGCCGAGACGCCGCAGGTTGGTGGTGTAGTTACGCAGGCCGAGGTACATCTCGACCACGGTGCGGCCGGTGGCGCGGGCGCTGTCGGGATCGGTGTCCACGACGAGCTTCTGTTCGGGCACCAGCAGGGCATCACCGACGATCTCGCGGGCCTGCGCGGTGTGTTCCGGAGTCGTGAGATAGGGCAGCGCGCCCGCGGTACGGTCTGCCGCCAGCTTCAGCACCTTCGGGCCGAGCGCGGCGAGCATCCGGCCGGCGACCGGGACCCGGGCCGCGTCCAGGTCGTCGAGGTATTCGACCAGCGCCTCGTAGGGGGAGCGGTAGGGCTTGTTCGCCTCCGGGTGGCCGCAGCCGATACCGAGCACGAACCGGCCCGGGAACCGCTGCTCGATCCGATGGAAGGATTCGGCGGTTTCGGCGGCCGGTGCGGTCCAGATGTTCACGATGCTGGTACCGACCTTCAGGGTGTCGGTGGCCGCCAGCAGGTCCTCCACCACCGGGAGGTCGGCGCTCGGCGAGCCGCCGAGCCACAGGGCCCCGTAGCCGAGCCGCTCGAGTTCCGCCGCCGCTTCCGGGGTGAACAGCTTGTAGTAGCGCCATACGCCGTATCGTCCGAGATCGATCGTCATAACTACCGCAACCTCCTCGTCGAGGGGACCTATTCCAGCCCGACCCTATCCCCCGCGCCCGGGCCCGCCCGGGCGACCGGCCGATGAGGCGGGCAGGCGGCCGTAGGCGCACCGTCCGACGAAAACGATCGAAACCCCTTGGCGAGCAAGGGAACACACCCGCCACAATCCACGCGCGCCCCGCGTATGCGATGTGCGGCCGGCCGTCTGTGGCTCGGCGCCCATCGAGCACTGACAGAGCCGGACCCCCACGCGGGTCGAGGCTCGCACCTTCTCCACTCCGGGTGGTCGGCATTCGACCCGATTCGGAGGCGGGTGATCACATACAGCAGTCCGCCGCGGGAACCGACCGCATCTCGCGGGTCTGTGCGTTGCGGGCGGCCAGCTCCGATTCCGCGGGGTAGTCGACCGCTACGAGGCTCAGCCCGTGCGCCGGCGCCACGGTCACCGAACTCGACCGGATCCGCTCGGTGAGCAGCCCGGCGACCCACTCCGGTGTCCGGCGGCCCTCCCCCACCGCGAGCACCGCGCCGACCAGGCTGCGCACCATCGACCAGCAGAAGGCGTCGGCGCTGACGTAGGCCTCCAGCCGGTCCCCGTCGCGTACCCAGTCGTAACGCTGGAGTTCGCGGACAGTGGTCGCACCCTCCCGGCGGCGGCAGAAGGCCGCGAAATCGTGCAGTCCCAGCAGTGTGCGCGAAGCCGCGCGCATGGCCGAAACATCGACCGGGCGGCAACCCACCACGCTGCGCGCGGCCAGCGGGTCGGCGCCGTGGGGTGCCGTGGTGAGACGGTAGACGTAGTGGCGGCGAACCGCGGAGAAGCGGGCGTCGAATTCGGCGGACACGGCGCGAACACCGGTGATCCGGACATCCTTGGGCAGGAATTTGGCCATCCGGTGCACGAGCTTGTCCCCGTCCACCTCCGCCGCGGTATCGAAATGGGCGACCTGACCCTCTGCGTGCACCCCGGCGTCGGTACGCCCGGCGACCGTCAACTGCACCGGTTCGCGCAACACTTTCCCCAGCGATTCCTCCAGCACCCCCTGCACGGTCCGCAGACCGGGCTGACGGGCCCAGCCGGCGAAGTCGGTGCCGTCGTAGGAGATGTCCAGGCGGAACCGCCCGCCCTCCGGCGTCGGTACCGACGTGATCGCTGTGTTCCCACGCGGCATGCTCGCGGACCCGGCCGCCGTGGCGGACCTGTCGGCTGCCCGTGGGTCGGCGGATCCGCGCGGGGCCGAACCGGTAGTCGGGTATCCCGGCTCGTTGTTGCTCACCAGACCATCCTCCGGATACGGGACGAGCCCGCACACCCGTAGTGGGCGGCGGGCTCGTCGACGAACCGGGGACACGCGTCGCGCGCGTCCCCGGCAGACGAATTACGCCTTGTCGTCGGCCTTCTCCTCGGCCTTTTCCTCGGCCACGGCTTCCTCGGCCGGAGCCTCGGTGGCTTCGGCTTCGGTCTCGGCCTCGGGGGCCTTCTCCTCCGCCTTCTGCGACGCGGCGACCCGACGGGCGCGATCGGCCTCGTTGGTCACGGTCTGTTCCCGGACCAGCTCGATGATCGCCATCGGGGCGTTGTCACCCTTACGCGGCAGGGTCTTGATGATCCGGGTGTAGCCGCCGTTGCGGCCCTCGAACGACGGACCGATCTCGGCGAAGAGATCGTGCACGACGTCCTTGTTCCGGATCACCCGGAGCACCTCGCGGCGGTCGGCCAGGGTGCCGGCCTTGGCCTTGGTGACCAGCTTCTCGGCGTAGGGGCGCAGCGCCTTGGCCTTGGCCTCGGTGGTCGTGATCCGACCGTGCTCGAAGAGCGCCGTGGCCAGATTGGCGAAGATCGCCTTCTGGTGCGACGCCGACCCGCCGAAGCGAGCACCCTTCTTGGGCTTGGGCATTGTGGGTTCTCCTTGGTAAAGACCGTCTGCGGGGCGCCCGCCCCGATCGGCCTAGAGCTGTTCGGTTTCGGCGTAGTCCTGCTCGCCGCCGTCGTTGTCGCTGAAAGTGCCGCTGTCGGACCAGGTTCCGGTGCTCGCGTCGTAGCCGACCACGCTGGACGGGTCGAAGGACGCGGGGCTGTCCTTGAGCGAGAGGCCCAGCGCGTGCAGCTTGACCTTGACCTCGTCGATGGACTTCTGGCCGAAGTTACGGATATCCAGCAGATCCGATTCGGTCCGCGCCACCAGCTCGCCGACGGTGTGCACACCCTCGCGCTTCAGGCAGTTGTAGGAACGGACGGTGAGGTCCAGATCCTCGATCGGCAGCCCGAAGGAGGCGATGTGATCCGCCTCGGCCGGGGAGGGGCCGATCTCGATGCCTTCGGCTTCGACGTTCAGCTCACGGGCCAGGCCGAACAGTTCGACCAGGGTCTTGCCCGCCGAGGCGAGCGCGTCCCGCGCGCTGATGGAGTTCTTGGTCTCCACGTCCAGGATGAGCCGGTCGAAGTCGGTGCGCTGCTCGACACGGGTGGCCTCGACCTTGTAGGTCACCTTGAGCACCGGCGAGTAGATCGAATCCACCGGGATCCGGCCGATTTCCGCACCGGTCGCCTTGTTCTGCACCGCCGGGACATAACCGCGACCACGCTCGACGACGAGCTCGATCTCGAGCTTGCCCTTGTCGTTCAGGGTGGCGATATGCATATCCGGGTTGTGCACGACCACACCCGACGGCGGCACGATGTCATCGGCGGTGACGGTCCCCGGGCCCTGCTTGCGCAGGTACATGGTGACCGGCTCGTCCTCTTCGGAGGACACGACCAGGCCCTTGAGATTCAGGATGATGTCGGTGACATCCTCCTTCACGCCGGGCACGGTGGTGAACTCGTGCAGAACACCGTCGATGCGGATGCTGGTCACCGCGGCCCCCGGGATCGAGGACAGCAGGGTGCGCCGCAGCGAGTTACCGAGGGTGTACCCGAAACCCGGCTCGAGCGGTTCGATGGTGAACTTCGACCGGTTGTCGGCGATGACCTCTTCGGTGAGGGTCGGACGCTGGGAAATCAGCATGGGATCAATCCTCCTGTTTTGGGCGCCCGCTATTTGACGCCTCGTCTAGGGGTTGTGCGGGCCGTCACCTCGACGGCCCACACCAGCGGCACGGTATGAGCGAGTCAGGCCCGAAGGCGGTAGCGCAGCGTCACCACGCAGGGCCCTCGCTCATACCAAATGCACACAGCCGATTACTTCGAGTAGTACTCGACGATCAGCTGTTCCTGCAGCGGCACATCGATCTGCGCGCGTTCCGGCAGCGAATGCACCAGGATGCGCAGCCGGCCCGGGATGACCTGGAGCCAGCCGGGGACCGGACGGTCACCGACGGTCTCCCGCGCCACCTGGAACGGCAGGGTCGCCAGCGACTTCTCCTTGACATCGATGATGTCGTACTGGGTGACCTGGAAAGAAGGCACGTTGAGCTTCTTGTTGTTCACCAGGAAGTGGCCGTGGCTGACAAGCTGGCGGGCCTGGCGGCGGGTACGGGCCAGACCGGCGCGGTACACGACGTTGTCCAGCCGGGTCTCGAGCAGACGCAGCAGGTTGTCACCGGTCTTGCCCTTGAGGCGGTTGGCCTCTTCGTAGTACCGGCGGAACTGCCGCTCCATGACACCGTAGGAGAAGCGGGCCTTCTGCTTCTCCTGCAGCTGGAGCAGGTACTCGCTCTCCTTGATCCGCGCGCGGCCGTGCTGGCCGGGCGGGTAGGGGCGACGCTCGAAAGCCTGGTCACCGCCTACCAGGTCGACGCGCAGACGACGCGATTTGCGGGTGATGGGTCCGGTGTAACGGGCCATTGTGCTCTACCTTCCTTCCCGCTTAGACGCGACGCCGCTTGGGCGGACGGCAGCCGTTGTGCGGCTGCGGAGTGACATCGGAGATGGTGCCCACTTCCAGGCCGGCGGCCTGCAGCGAACGGATCGCGGTCTCGCGGCCCGAACCGGGGCCCTTGACGAACACGTCGACCTTCTTGACGCCGTTCTCCTGCGCCTTGCGGGCCGCGTTCTCGGCAGCCAGCTGCGCGGCGAACGGGGTCGACTTGCGCGAACCCTTGAACCCGACATGGCCCGACGACGCCCAGGAGATGACGTTGCCGGAGGGATCGGTGATGGACACGATCGTGTTGTTGAACGTGCTCTTGATATGCGCGTGACCGTGCGGGACGTTCTTCTTTTCCCTGCGGCGCGACTTCTGGCTCTTCTTCGGGCCGGAGGCCCGGGACTTCGGAGGCATCGCTTATCCCTACTTCTTCTTGCCGGCGACGGTGCGCTTCGGGCCCTTGCGGGTGCGCGCGTTGGTCTTGGTGCGCTGACCGTGGACCGGGAGGCCACGACGGTGACGCAGGCCCTGGTAGCAGCCGATCTCGATCTTGCGACGGATATCGGCCTGGACCTCACGACGCAGGTCACCTTCGACCTTGAGGGACGAGCCCTCGATGTAGTCACGCAGCTGCGTGACCTGCTCGTCGGTGAGATCCTTGGAGCGCAGGTCCGGGCTCACACCCGTCGCGGCCAGGATCTCCTTGGAGCGGGTACGACCGACGCCGTAGATGTAGGTCAGTGCGATCTCCATGCGCTTCTCGCGCGGGAGGTCGACGCCCATGAGACGTGCCATCTGGCAGTTTCCTTAACTGTTGCGGAGGTCTGCTCCCTGTCCGTCCCCTCGTCTGGTGGGGCCCCGGCCTCCGTTCCGGGGGTAGGCACGCACACCCTCCGGGTCACCCCGGAAAAACCTCAGTGTGCGGCTGGCGCTGGGAGTTCTTCTTTCGTGCCAATCCGAACCACGTTCGGTGCTCGGCGCCGGTGTCAGCCCTGCCGCTGCTTGTGCCGCAGGTTGTCGCAGATCACCATGACCCGGCCGTTACGGCGGATCACCTTGCACTTCTCGCAGATCTTCTTGACGCTCGGCTGAACCTTCACGTCCGTCCAATCTTTCGTTGCGGCCCACACCTGAGGGTGCGGACACAGTTGACCCCGGTCGGGTGCGACCGGGGAAATCTCGGGGAGCGAACCGGGGCCCGCTCGTTCACTTGTAGCGGTAGACGATCCGACCGCGGGACAGGTCGTACGGTGACAACTCGACGACGACCCGGTCCTCCGGCAGGATGCGGATGTAGTGCTGACGCATCTTGCCGCTGATATGCGCGAGGACCTTGTGCCCGTTCTCGAGCTCGATCCGGAACATCGCATTCGGCAACGGCTCGACAACCCGCCCCTCGACCTCGATGGCCCCGTCTTTCTTCGCCATATCCTCCGCGATCCCGGTTACACTCAACCTGGTCTGATTGCCTGGTACTGCCCGCGGGACCGGCCGGAGCGCACCGGTGCGACCGCCGGGGCGGCGCACCGTGCACAACGGCGAACACGACAACCGATCGCACACGAACAGGCGGCGCTTTGATACACCGCCTGGTCAGCTTACCGGTAGGTATGTGATCGGGCAAAAAGGGGTACCCTCCGCGAGGCGCGTCACGCGGCCCGGACCCGGCTCCCCGGCACTGAGTGCAAGGGTAGTTGTCGCGTAAACTGGCCGCTGTCCGAGGGTCGACCATTCCAGGAGGGGACCGGTGAGCCGCAGCAACGACGGCCTCCCCATGCTGCCACCGTGGCTGGCCGATACCGAGGTCACCGGGGTGGGCGAGGGGAATTTCCGCAACTACGAGCCGCCGCCGGTCCAGAATCTGCCGCAGGACGAGGTCATTCCCGAGACCCCCGAACCGCCGGAGGGCTTCTTCGCCCGCCGCAGCCGCGCCGACGACAGCGATAAGAAGAAGGGTAAAGGCTGGTTCCGGAACAAGAACAAGGACCAGCCGTCGCTCGAGGACCGGGTCGGCGAACTCCTCCCGAACAACAACGGCCCCCGGCCCGCCCGGCGCAACAACTGGGCCGAAGCGACCGGCCGGCACGAGTGGGCCACGCCACAGCCGGAGAGCGCCGAACCGGCGCGCCACTCCGGCACCGATCCCTTCCAGCAGGGCGCACCCGCGCCGCACCCGCCCGCGGAGCGGCCCGATGGGGCGGCTCCGCCCGCGTCCGGCCCGGGCACCCAGTGGGGTCCCGACGGTGCGCCGGCGCCCCCGGCGGCCGCGCCGAATGCCTTCCGGGCCCCGGCGGCCGATCCCCCGGAGCTGCCGGTACGGCAGCCGGGCGAGCCGGCACCGGAATTCGACCGATCGCGCCCGCAGCATCAGATCCCGCCGCAGCCGGCACCGGAACCCGATTCACGGTCCGGTGGCACGGACGAGCGTGCCGGCGGTACGAGCGGACCCGTGGCCACCGCGCAACCGCCGTCGCTCCCACCGCCCCCGCCGCTGCCGGATCCGCCCGCCGACTCCGCGCGCCCGGACGAAGGCCCGGTATCGCAGCAGCCGTTGCGGCGTCTTCCCGACCTGCCGCCCTCGGAGGCCGCGGCCGGAGCCACGGACGTGGCACCGGGCGAACTCTCGGCTGCCGCCGGATCATCCGCGCCCGCCTTCCCCGGGCCGTCCGATGCGCCGGCACGCGCCTCGGAGTCGTTCACCACACCCGATTCCTTCACCGCACCGGGACCCGCCCCCACGCCGGAACCCACTCCGCCACCGGGACCTCCACCGACGCCGGAACCCCTTGCGCCACCGAAACCCTCACCGACGCCGGATCCTTTCCGCGCGCCGGAGAGCGCCGCCCCGCCGGCCCCCCGCCGCGGACCCGCCGACGACTGGCTGCGCGCGCCGGAGAGCGCTCAACCGCCGCGCGACAGCGGTACCGGCGGCCTCGGCGATCAGGCGCGGCCGGCCACTTCCGCACCGACGCCGGACCACGGCGCCCCGCAGTGGCGAGCGCCCGAAGCCGCTTCCCCCGCCGAGGGCGCCCAGTGGCAGGCCCCCGAGCCGAATCGGCCGCGTCAACCGCCGCCCCAGGCTCCGGTGCCGCAGCAGCAGTGGCAACAGCACCCCGCACCACCAACGCAGCCCCCCGGACCGGCCCCGGCCCGGTACAACCCCGCGCCTCCGCAGTGGCAGCAGCAGCAATCGCCACCCCCACCACAGCAGTACGGCGGCGCGCCGGCCCGGCAGCAGCAGGGCGGGCCACCCCCACAGCAGTGGCAGCAGAACCCGCAACAGTTCGGTGCGCCGGGGCCCGGTGCGCCGTCCCTCGACGACGTCTCGGTGCGCCGGGCGAAGAAAGCCTCGGGACAGGGCTGGCGCAAGGTGGTACACCACGCGTCCGGTGGCCGGATCAACCCCGGTATGTCCGCGGAGGAGCGGCGGCTGCAGGAGCTGGTCGCGCGTATCCGGCAACCGGTGCGCGGCGACTATCGGATCGCCGTGCTCTCGCTCAAGGGCGGTGTCGGTAAGACCACCACCACGGTCGGCCTGGGCTCGACCTTCGCCTCGGTCCGCGGCGACCGGGTGATCGCGGTGGACGCCAACCCCGACTTCGGGACATTGTCCCAGCGTGTTCCGCTGCAGACGCGGTCCACGGTCCGGGATCTGCTGCTCGATCCGGCCATCGAGCGCTATTCCGATGTCCGGCGGCACACCTCGCAGGCGACCAGCCGTCTGGAAGTGCTGGCCAGCGAACGCGATCCGGCCGCCTCGGAGTCCTTCAACGAGGACGAGTACCGCGCGGTGGCCCGGATCCTGCAGCGGTTCTACAACATCATTCTCACCGACTGCGGTACCGGCCTGATGCATTCGGCGATGGCGGGCGTACTGCAACTGGCGCATTCGCTGGTGCTCATCTCCCCCACCGCGATCGACGGCGCGCAGAGCGCCTCGGCCACCCTGGACTGGCTCTCGCTGCACGGCTACCACCACCTGGTGCAGAACGCCGTGGTGGTGATCAATTCCCCGCGCGACGGTACGCCGAACATCGATGTACAGCAGCTGCGGCAGTATTTCCTGTCGCGCTGCCGCGCGGTGCATATGATCCCGTTCGACCCCCATATGTCCGAGGGTGCCGAAATCGACCTGGCGCGGTTGAAGAAGGAGACCAAGCGGGCGTACGTGGAATTGGCGGCGACCGTGGCCGACGATTTCACGCAGAGCTATCGGCCGCATCAGGGCGGCTGAAACCCACTCTCGGACCGGCTACCACGCGGTGGACCCCGGAGCCGGCCGTGGCGGCGACCGGCCCGGGGTGTCACCACTCCGGCAGCCTGCGCCTTCCGGCCTGCACATCGCCGACCAGCGCATCATAGGCATCGGCCAGTTCGGCCAGATGATGCCAGGCGCCGTGCAGGAGTTCGTCGTCCGCGTCCAGGGTCATCAGCGCGTGGTGCGCGCGGACCGCGGATTCGGCGAGCCGATCGATGATCGCGCCCACGGTTTCGGTGTGCAGAGTGACACCGAGCCGGTGCTGCGGGACGTTGCGCCCCACCCAATCGTCGATGGCCAGCACCAATTCCATTCGGCGCCGGTCGATCTCGACCAGACGGTCGGGATCGGTGACGATGGAACCGCCGCGGCCCACCAATCTGCGCTCGTGGAGCACGGCCAGATCCCGGGCGTACCAGAGCAGCTGACCCCCGACGACCCGGTGTCCGCGCGCGGCGCGCACCAGTAGGTCCGAATTCGGCAGACCGGGAGACCCGTTCTGCGCCAAGGGGTCAGCGCCGCGCTGGGCGCCGGGAAGAGCCATTACGACTGTTGTATCCGAACCTGTCACGGTTGCCTCGCCGTTCATCGCCGCACAACACCGGGGTCAGTACGTTGATTACAATAAACCGCGAAAGGCTACTGTCAAGCGATACAGGCCCCCCTGGACACGAAAAGCGTACACTTCGTTACCTGGCGACCACCCGAGGAGCACGATGGCGGACGGTCCGACGTATCGCCGTATCGCGGACCACCTCCGCGAGGAGATACGAGCA
This sequence comes from Nocardia sp. NPDC004568, assembly GCF_040609955.1. Lineage (NCBI taxonomy): Bacteria > Bacillati > Actinomycetota > Actinomycetes > Mycobacteriales > Nocardiaceae > Nocardia > Nocardia sp. NPDC004568. Next base: position 62,306 of record NZ_JBEXLL010000018.1, on the reverse strand, counting down.
GGCAAGTGGCAACCGGGGGACCGCCTGCCCAGCCACGCCGAATTGGCCGACCAGATGCAGGTTTCGCTCACCACCGCGCGTAATGCCATTCAAGTGCTGGTCACCGAGAATCTGGTCTATACGGCCACCTCCCGGGGCACCATAATTCGCAGCCGCGAAGTGCTGGAATCCGTGGTCACCGACCATATCCGCCCGGATCGGCCCCGGGCCGCCCACGATATCTTCGAAGAGATCGCGCGCGCCGCGGGCCGAGTGCCGACCAAGGAGTTCAGCGCGCGAATGGAACCGGCGGACCAGCGTGTCGCGCAGTGGCTCGGTATTCCGGTCGATTCGTGGGTGCTGGCCCGGACCGTCGTGCAGTATCTCGACAACGAACCGTGGTCGTGGGAGGTGAGCTTCTACCCCCGGGATCTGGCCGAGGCCACCGGGTTGGATTCACCGCACGATATTCCCGAGGGCACCACGCGCCGGCTGGCCGACCGCGGGCAGGGCGAGACAGCACACCGGGATTCGCTGGTCGCGCGGCCGGCGAACGCCGAGGAGGCCGCGGTGCTCGGTGTCGCCATGGGTACCTTTCTGCTCGATCATCTGCGGATCGGCGCCAACCACGATCGGGTCACCCGGGTGACCCGGCACCGTTCTCTCGCGGCGAGCAATCGGCTGGCCTACGAGCTGGGCGATTCGGCCGGGACCGCGGTGATCCGTGGCGTACTGGATCAGACCGATCGGTCGGAGATATGGTTCTAGCTCATGACGGTTCAGATTCGGCCGGCCGACCTCGATGACCTGGACCTGATCCGCCGCCTGCGGCTACAACGCTCGTCATGGCTCGCCGCCCGCGGCTCGGACCAATGGTCGATCGAGGCGTCCGGTCTGTCCATCGACTATTTCGCGCGCGCCGTATCGCGGTCGGTGACCCAGTGGGAGACCTGGATTGCCGAGGTGCACGGCGAACCGGCGGGGACGATCACTGTCAACGACCGTGCCGATCGGGAGTTGTGGACAGGCGCCGAACTGACGGACGCGCTCATCGTGCACTATCTGATCGTGGATCTGCGCTTCGCGGGATTCGGCGTCGGGCGGCGGCTGCTCGCGCACGCGGCGGCGCTGGCCCGGGCGCGCGGCCGGACTTGGGTACGGCTGGACGCGTGGACGACCAATACCGATCTGCACGCCTACTACCGGCGTGCCGGATTCCGGCTGGCCCGTGTGGCCGACCCGGACCGGCCGAGCCCGTCGTGCGCGCTGTTCGAACGGCATGTCGACGACTGGCTGCTGGAGGAACCCACCCTCGGCATTCGGACAGATCTGCCGCTGACCCAGCTGGCCCGCGATCCCATCGTCCTGCCTGTCTCCGGCTGATCCACCAGCTGCGTACGGATCGGAAGCTTTCGCGGTCGGACTTTCTCCCTCCTGGGAAAGACGCTGGGCCCGAATGCGACCGCGACCCGCCGGGACGGCATGATCGAGCGATATGCGAGCCCTGCTACAGCGTGTGACCTCCGCTCAGGTGAGCGTCGACGGCGAAGTGGTCGGCCGGATCGACCCCGCGTCCGGCGGTCTCCGCCACGGATTGCTCGCGCTGATCGGCGTCACCCACACCGATGACGAGTCCACCGCCCGGGCGCTCGCCGAGAAGATATGGCGGCTGCGAATTCTGGAGGACGAACGCAGCGCCGCCGATCTGCACGCGCCGATCCTGGTGGTCAGCCAGTTCACCCTCTACGCCGACACCCGCAAAGGCCGCCGCCCGTCGTGGTCCGCGGCGGCACCGGGCCCGGTCGCCGAACCACTGGTCCATCTCCTCGCCGAAACCCTCCGGCAGTCCGGTGCCACGGTGGCGGGAGGCCGCTTCGGCGCACATATGGAGGTGGAGCTCACCAACGACGGCCCGGTAACGGTCATGCTGGAGATCTGATCGGAGGAGCGACCCCGCCCCGCGCCGACCTGTCCGGCGCGGGATTCCGTACCCCCCGAAGCCGACGCCCTCCCCCGCCTGCCGACGATACGCGCCCGGGCATCGGCAAACGCCCCGTACGACCCGGACCGCGGCAGCGCGGGAGCCGCCGCGCGGGTCGCGCCGGCTATTCCGGGCGCGGGGTGAGAATGCGCGGCCCGTCCTCGGTCACCGCGACGGTGTGCTCCCAGTGCGCCGCACGGGACCCGTCGGTGGTCACCACGGTCCAGTCGTCGTCGAGGACCTTGGTGTCGTGGGTGCCCAGGGTCAGCATCGGCTCGATGGCCAGGACCGAACCGACCACCAGCCGCGGGCCCTTGCCCGGCTCGCCCTCGTTCGGCAGGAACGGGTCCAGGTGCATCTCCCGCCCGATCCCGTGCCCGCCGTAACCGTCGACGATGCCGTAGGAACGACCGTGCTCGGTCTCGGCCGCGCGGGTCCCGAGTTCGATCGCGTGCGAGACATCGGTGAGCCGGTTGTCCGGCACCATGGCTGCGATACCGGCCACCATGGACTTCTCGCATGCCTCGCTGAGCAGCCGGTCGGCCTCGATGAGGTCGCCCACGCCGAATGTCCACGCGGAATCGCCGTGCCAGCCGTCCAGCACCGCGCCGCAGTCGATGGACACCAGGTCTCCGGGGGCCAGCACCTCGGCCTCGGTCGGGATCCCGTGCACCACGCGGTCGTTCACCGAGGCGCAGATGGAGGCCGGGAAACCGTGATAGCCCTTGAACGACGGCACCGCTCCCGCGTCCCGGATCACCTGTTCGGCGACCCGGTCCAGTTCGAGCGTGGAAACCCCGGGTGCGGCGGCCGCGCGCACCGCGACCAGGGCGCGACCGACGACGGCACCCGCCGCCGCCATGGCGTCGAGCTCACCGGCGGAGCGGAACGGCACGACCTTCTTGTTCTTTCGACCGAAGACCATCTCGGGTCAGCTCCCCATCGCCGAAGGATTACCGCCGCGCCCGTGGCCCGGACTAACCGGTCGTGGCATTACGACCCAGCGCCTCCAGGGCCCGCGTGTTGACCTCGTCGACCTCGCCGACACCGTCCACCGAGACGACCAGGCCGTCGTAGTAGTTCAGCAGCGGCTGGGTCTCGTCACGGTAGATCCGCAACCGGGTACGGATGGTTTCCTCGTTGTCGTCGGAACGACCCCGGGCCAGCATCCGGTCGACCACCGTGTCCTCGGAGACCACGAAGCACAACACCGCGTCCAGCTCGCTGCCCAGATCGTCGAGGATCTTGGCGAGCGCGTCGGCCTGGTCGACCGTGCGGGGGTAGCCGTCGAGCACGAAACCGCGCGCGGCGTCGGGCTCGGCCACCCGGGACCGGACCATACGGTTGGTGACATCGCTGGGCACGAGTTCGCCCGCGTCCATGTAGCGCTTCGCTTCGAGGCCGAGCGGCGTCTGCTCACTGATGTTCGCGCGGAAGAGGTCACCTGTAGAGATATGTGGTACCCCCAGCTTTTCCGATAGCAGCACGGCCTGAGTGCCCTTGCCCGCTCCCGGCGGCCCGAGTAGTACAACTCTCACTTGAGGAACCCTTCGTAATTGCGATTCATGAGTTGGCTTTCGATCTGCTTCACGGTGTCCAGGCCGACGCTCACCATGATGAGCACGGCGGTACCACCGAACGGCAGATTCTGTGTTCCACCGGACGCGCCGATATCGAGGAACAGATTCGGCAGTACAGCGACCAGGCCGAGGTAGATCGAGCCGGGCAGGGTGATCCGGCTCAGTACGTAGGTCAGGTGGTCGGCCGTCGGCTTACCGGGGCGGTAGCCCGGGATGAAGCCGCCGAACTTCTTCATCTCGTCGGCGCGTTCCTCCGGATTGAAGGTGATGGCGACGTAGAAGTAGGTGAAGAAGACGATAAGGCCGAAGTAGATGGCGATGTACACCGGGTTGCCGGGGTTCACCAGATACTTCTGGATCGCCTCCTGCCACCAGCTGGGATCGGTGGCGGAGCTCGACCCGGTGAGCTGGGCGATCAGGTTCGGCAGGTAGAGCAGCGAGGACGCGAAGATGACGGGGATGACGCCCGCTTGGTTCACCTTCAGCGGAAGGTAGGTCGACGACCCGCCGTACATCTTGCGGCCGACGACGCGTTTGGCGTACTGCACCGGGATCCGGCGCTGGCCCTGTTCGACGAAGATGACCGCCATGATGATGAGCAGCGCGGCCACACACACGAGGCCGAACACCAGGCCGCCGCGGCTGTCCAGGATGGATTTGCCCTCGCCCGGGATACGGGCGGCGATACCGGCGAAGATCAGCAGCGACATACCGTTGCCGACGCCGCGTTCGGTGATCTGCTCACCGAACCACATCACCAGGGCGGCGCCCGCGGTCATCACCAGGACGATGATGACCATGCCGAAGATGCTGGTGTCGGCCAGGATGTCCTGCTGGCAGCCCTGCAGCAGCTGACCGCGCGCGGCCAGCGCCACCAGACCGGTGGCCTGCAGAATCGCGAGCGCGATCGACAGGTAGCGGGTGTACTGCGTCATCTTGGTCTGGCCGGCCTGGCCTTCCTTGCGCAGTTCCTCGAACCGCGGGATGACGACGGTCAGCAGCTGAACGATGATGCTCGCTGTGATGTAGGGCATGATGCCGATGGCGAACACCGACAGCTGCAGCAGCGCACCACCGGAGAACAGGTTGATGAGCTGGTAGATACCGGCGGAGTCACCACCGGAGACCAGGTCGATACATTCCTGGACCGCCCTGTAGTCGACCCCGGGCGACGGTAGCGCGGCACCGAGGCGGTACAACGCGACCAGCCCCAGCGTGAAGAGAATCTTCCGCCGCAAGTCCGTAGTCCGGAAGGCCGTAACGAAGGCGGAAAGCACAGATCCTCCTGGCGAACGACATGGTCAGGCCATGGGCTTTTTCAGCGTGTCCCGGTCGGAAATCGCCGAACCCATGACGGGTCTTGGCAGACAACACTTGAACTCTAACAGTGACGCCGGACGAGCCTGCACTCGTCCGGCGGCGCTGTGCCTTTCGACATGGTCGGGAGCGCTGCGTGGTTACACTGCGCTACCGCCTCCGCGCTTGACCCGACCATGTCGATCGTCGAAACCGGCGAACGTCAGCCCAGTTCGGTGGCGGTACCACCAGCGGCGGCGATCTTCTCCTTGGCGGAGCCGGAGAACTTGTCCGCGCTGATCTGGACGGCGACGGAGATCTCACCCTCGCCGAGCACCTTGACCAGCTGGTTCTTGCGCACCGCGCCCTTGGCGACCAACTCGTCCTTGCCGATGGTCCCCCCCTCGGGGAAGAGCTCGGCGATATCGCCCACGTTCACGACCTGGTACTCCACCCGGAACGGGTTGGTGAAGCCCTTCAGCTTCGGCAGCCGCATGTGGATGGGCATCTGCCCACCCTCGAACGCCGCCGGCACGTTCTTCCGCGCCTTGGTGCCCTTGGTGCCGCGACCCGCGGTCTTACCCTTGGAACCCTCACCGCGACCCACGCGGGTCTTGTCGGTCTTCGCGCCCGGAGCGGGCCGCAGATGATGCAGTTTGATGGTCATTGTCAGACCTCCTCAACAGTTACGAGGTGGCGCACGACATTGATCAGACCGCGGTTCTGCGGGTTGTCCTGCCGGACAACCGACTTGCGGATACCCCGCAGACCCAGGGTCCGCAGGCTCTCGCGCTGATTCTGCTTGGCGCCGATCGAGCTCTTGATCTGGGTCACCTTGAGATCTGCCATATCAGACTCCTTGTCCGGCACGGGCACGCAGCATGCCCGCGGGAGCGACGTCCTCGAGCGGCAGACCACGGCGAGCCGCGACCTCTTCCGGCCGCTGCAGCATCTTGAGCGCCGCGACGGTGGCGTGGACGACGTTGATCGCGTTGTCGCTACCGAGCGACTTGGCCAGGATGTCGTGGATGCCCGCGCATTCCAGCACGGCACGCGCGGCGCCACCGGCGATCACACCGGTACCCGGGGAGGCCGGGCGCAGCATGACCACACCGGCCGCCGCTTCGCCCTGCACCGGGTGGGTGATGGTGGAGCCGATCATCGGGACGCGGAAGAAGCCCTTGCGCGCTTCCTCGACACCCTTCTGGATGGCCGCGGGAACTTCCTTGGCCTTGCCGTAGCCGACACCGACCAGACCGTTGCCGTCACCCACGATGACCAGGGCGGTGAAGCTGAAGCGCCGACCACCCTTGACCACCTTGGAGACACGGTTGATGGCTACGACGCGCTCGAGCTGGTTCTTCTCGGCGGGGTCGTTACGACGGTCGCCACCGCCACGGCGGTCACCGCCACGGCGGTCACCGCGACCCCCGTCGGGGGCGTTCGAGTTCTGTCCGGCGGGTCCGTTTCCGCCGTCACGCCGCTGACGTCCCGGCATCAGACGTTCCTTCCGTTCACACAGGTATGTGCAGTCATGTTGGTCATCAGAACTTCAACCCGCCTTCCCGAGCGGCATCGGCGAGCGCCGCGATCCGGCCGTGGTAGTCGTGGCCACCGCGGTCGAACACCACGGCCTCCACACCGGCGGCCTTGGCGCGCTCGGCGATCAGTTCGCCGACCTTCTTGCCCTTGGCGGTCTTGTCGCCCTCCAGCGCGCGGACGTCGGCCTCGATGGTCGACGCCGAAGCGAGGGTGCGACCGGCCGAGTCGTCGACCAGCTGCACGTGCAGGTGCCGCGAGGAGCGGTGCACGATCAGCCGCGGACGCGCGGTGGTGCCCTCGATCTTCTTGCGCAGGCGGAAGTGGCGACGCGTCTTGGACAGCCGCCGGCGAGTGGAAGCATCCTTGCCCAGCGGAATGCGCTTGGCCTTCTGATTCTCGGTTTGCGCCATGATCACTTACCCGTCTTTCCGACCTTGCGGCGAACGACCTCACCGGCGTAGCGGATACCCTTGCCCTTGTACGGGTCGGGCTTGCGCAGACCGTGGATGACCGCCGAAATCTGGCCGACCTTCTGCTTGTCGATCCCGGATACGGAGAACTTGGTGGGCGATTCCACCGCGAAGGTGATGCCCTCGGGCGCCTCGATCGGCACCGGGTGGCTGTAGCCGAGGGCGAACTCGAGGTTGCTGCCCTTCTGCTGCACGCGGTAGCCGACGCCGAAGATTTCCATCTTCTTCTCGTAGCCCTGGGTGACACCGGTGACCATATTGGCGATCAGGGTCCGGGTCAGGCCGTGCAGCGAGCGGCTGCGACGTTCGTCGTCCGGGCGGGAGACCACCAGGCGGCCGTCTTCCTGCGCGACACTGATCGGCTCGGCGATGGTCAGCGACAGCTGGCCCTTGGGGCCCTTCACCGCGACGTCCCGGCCATTGATGGTCACTTCCACGCCCGCGGGAACCGCGACGGGATCCTTACCGATACGCGACATTGTCCGTACCTCCCCTTACCAGACGTAGGCGAGGACTTCCCCGCCCACTCCCTGCTTGGCCGCCTGACGGTCGGTGAGCAGGCCGGTCGACGTGGAGATGATCGCCACGCCGAGGCCGCCCAGGACCTTGGGCAGGTTGGTGGATTTCGCGTACACGCGCAGACCCGGCTTCGACACGCGGCGCAGACCCTGCAGGCTGCGTTCCCGGCTGGGGCCGTACTTGAGGTCGACGACGAGGTTCTTACCCACGGTCGCGTCCTCGGTGCGGTAATCGGCGATGTAACCCTCGCGCTTCAGGATCTCGGCGATATTCGCCTTGAGTTTCGAATGCGGAGCCTTCACCTGATCGTGGTACGCCGAATTGGCGTTGCGCAGACGAGTCAGAAAGTCTGCGATCGGATCGGTCATGGTCATAGTTCGACCTCGACACCTTTCTCGCTGCGGTTCCCATACAACACCCACGCCAGTGGGCGCGGGCCGTGGGCCTACAGCAATTCGGCTGGTCCGGACGGCAGTCACCGCCGGATGAGTTCGTATCGCCCGGGGGCCCACACGGGGCCGCCCATGGACACAGAAGTGCCCTGGCAACCGGTCTAGTGTAGGAGCTGGCTCGAGTACGACAAAATCAGGGCCCTGGAATCCTGCCTTGACCAGGTAATCTGGCCGTATGACGGAGAAGGGGAACTTCGAGGACCGGCTCTCGGCCCTCGAGAGTGAAATGGGAGATATCAAGCATCGATTGCAGCGCACCGAGAAGGATGCGGCCGCGGCTCGGGTGCTTGCGGGCGGGGCGGATCGCGACACCTCGGAGCTCCGGATCGAGCTGCGCGAGTTCCGCGAACAGAATATGCGTCTACACAACGCGACGAGGTCCGATATCGCCGATATCCGCGGCGACATCACCGGGATCCACGGCAATATCACCGACATCCGCGGCGACATCACAGAGATCCGCGGCGAACTCGGACAGCTGAACGGCAGGGTCGACACATTGACCCTGGAGATGCGGAGCAAGTTCGACATGCTGACCGCCGGCCAGCAGCAGATCGTGAACCTGATCACGCTCGCCCTCGACGGCAAGGGCGGCGACCGGTAGGCAAAGGCCGGGCGAACGCACGCGCGGTTCCGGCCTCGCGAGTCCTACGGCACGACCGGCCACGAATCGGTGATCACCGCGCGACCACGCCCAATTCGGCCGGCGGTATCGAAGCGACCAGGGCCCCGGAGCAGTTGCTCCGGGGCCCTGACTCATCCTGCTTCCGTACCGGTGCTCACCAGGAGCTCTTGTGCACCTCCGGCAGCTCACCGAATTGTTCGGTCTCCACCTCGTCCGGCCCGGCCGACTCGGGGAGCGGTTCCGCCCGCAGGTCCATATCGAGGCCGTCCACATCGTGCTCGCCGACGTGCACCTGTGCCGTGGACGGTGCGTACCCGGTCGCCACGACCGTGTAGGTGCCCTCGCCCAGGTTCCCGAACGCGTAGGAGCCGTCCGCGTCGGTGGCCACGGTCTCGATCACAGTGCCGAGGGAATCGGTGAGGGTGACCCGGGCCTGCGCCAGCGGCCTGCCACCGCCGCGCACCACGCCCGCCACCCGCACACCCGGGCGCAGCAGCACCTCGAGCAGTGCGGTGTCCCGGCTGCTCACCCGCGCCGACACCGCGGTGGGGTGGTAGCCGAACGCGCTGACCGCCACGGTGAACTCCCCTTCGGGCAGGCCCGCGAGGTCGAATCCGCCGGAGGCGTCGGATTCCGCGGCGGCCAGCACCTCACCGCGCATATCCAGGGCGGTGACGGTGGCACCGGCCACGGCGGCGCCGTCGCCGGTGCGCGCGACCGTACCGGTGAGTCCGGCCAGGGTGGTGAGGGTGACGTCGTAGGAGATCGGGTTGCTGCCCAGCACCGCGGTTGACGCGTCGGGGCGGCGGCCCTCGGCCGAGGCGATCAGCACGTACGAACCGGGGGCCGGGGCCGCGATCTCGTAGAAACCGTCCTGCCCGGACAGCGCCCGGCCCAGCTGCCGGCCCGACGGCGAGATCAGTGTGAGGGTCGCACCGACCACCGCGACACCCCGCGCGTCGTACACCCGGCCGAAAAGGATGGAGCCGCTCCCGCTCGGCTGCGGCACAGTCCCGGCCGAGGCATTCGTGCTGTCGGTTTCCGCCGCGGCGAAGGTCGCCGCTTCGGGGGCCGCGTGCCGGGGTCCCGCGGCGGGCACCGACCCGTTGGTCGCGGCCCGGCCGGGTTCGGCATCGTCGACGACCCGCTCGGCTTCCACCGAGAGGCCGGCGGGCGCGGCGGGAACCGCTTCGGCGACCGCGTGCACCGTGTCGGCTTTCGCGGTGTCCGGCTGTGCGGCGGTGACCGCCGCCGCGGCGGCACGTTTGGCGGTGGGGATGGTCAGGGCGATGACCGCGGCCGCCGCGGCGACACCGCAACCGATCAGGATGCCGACCTCGAAACCGTGCTCGGTGGGCACCGAGATACCACCGGCGAAGGTGGTGCTCATCTCGGCGAGTACCGCGCCGATGGCCGCCGAGGCGACCGAGGTACCGATCGAACGCATGAGGGTGTTGAAGCTGTTGGCGGCCGAGGTCTCGGTGATCGGCACCGCGCTCATGATCAGCGCGGGCATGGCGCCGTAGGCGAAGCCCACGCCGAGGCTGATGATGATGGCGCCGACCATCAGCCCCCAGGGCTCGCCCATGAGCGGCACCGAGGCGCCGTAACCGGCCGCGATGATGATCGCGCCGAGGACCAGGGTCACCTTGGGCCCGGCCAGCGCGGACAGTTTCGCGCTGAGCGGCGAGGACAGCATCATCATCAGGCCACCCGGCGCCATCCACAGACCCATGGCGACCATCGACTGGCCCAGCCCGTAGCCGGTGGCCTCCGGCAGCTGGAGCAGCTGCGGGAAGATCAGCGCCTGCGCGAACATCGACATACCGATGACGATCGAGGCGGCGTTGGTCAGCAGGACCCGGGGGCGGGCGGTGACCCGCAGATCGACCAGCGGATCACGCGAGCGCAGTTCCCACGCGCCCCACAGCAGCAGCACCACCACGGCGGCGACGAACAGGGAGATCGTCGTGACACCGGTCCACCCCCAGCTCGCGCCCTTCGACACGGCCAGCAGCAGGCAGACCAGCGCGACGCCCAGACCGAGTGCGCCCAGTACATCGAACCGGCCGCGTTCGGCGCGCGGCGGCGTCGACGGCACCACCGCGAAGATCAGTGCACCGGCCACCGCCGCCAGCGCGGCGACACCCCAGAACAGGTACCGCCAGCTGCTGTATTCGACGACCGCGGCGGCCAGCGGGAGCCCGAGCGCGCCACCGACACCCAGCGAAGAACTGATCAGCGCGATACCGGAGCCGAGCTTGGCGGGCGGCAGCAGATCGCGCAGGGCGGCGATACCGACCGGGATCAGGCCCACGCCCATCCCCTGCAGGCCGCGGCCGATGAGCATCGGCCACAGCGAAGAGGACACGGCACAGATCACCGAGCCGATGACGAGCGGGACCACCGATCCCACCAGCACGGGCCGCTTACCGAGCAGGTCACCGAGCCGGCCGGCGACCGGCGTCGTCACCGCGCTGGCCAGCAGGCTCGCGGTCACCACCCAGGTCGCGTTCGAGGGTTCGGTGTCCAGGATCTCCGGTAGCTGCCCGAGCAACGGCATCACCAGGGTCTGCGTCAACGACGCCACGATCCCGGCGTATGCGAGCACCGCCAGTACCGCCGCGGGGCGGACGACGGGTTCGGGTTTGGTCACGAGCGTGCTCCTCGATATGCGAAAGTCAGCCGATGTGCATAGTACACATAACATGCATGATGCAATCTAACCAATTCGGCCGTGTGAACATGCGGCGCCGCCCGGACGGGCGGGGCAGCGGGCCACATCGCTCGGGCGGCAGTACGCGAGACACGGTTTCCCGCCCGTGCGGTGGGCCCCCGGAATCGCCGCCGAGCCGATCGACCGGCAGGTCCGGGCATCGCGGCGACCACAGCGGCAGTGGTTCGTCCAAAGCCTGCGCACCGGTCACCCGGGCGGGCCCCGCGGGATGCCGGTACCGCAGCGGGTCTCCCCGCGGAATCCCTCCCGGATCGCCTCGGTACTGCACCATTGGGAGCTGTGCAGTACACGCTCGCCGATATCCTGCCGTCGATCGCCGCGTCGTTCGGGTCCGACGCGCCCGGCCCACTCGGCCTCACCCCCAACCGGGACGTCGTGTTGCTGCTGGTCGACGGTCTGGGCGCCGAACTACTGGCGCGCCACCGCGATCTCGCTCCCACACTGGCGGCCCACCACACCACCACACTCACCGCCGGGTTCCCGGCGACCACCGCGACCAGCCTCACCAGCCTGGCGCTCGGCGCCCCCTGCGCGACGCACGGCATCATCGGCTACAGCTTCGCCGTGCCCGCCGCCGCCGACGGCATGCGGCTGTTCAACTCCTTGCGCTGGCGATTCGACTCCGCGACCGGGGAGGACGCGCGCGAGACCTACCCGCCCGAATCGGCGCAACCGCGTCCGAGCCGCCTGCAGGAACTCGCCGCGCGCGGTGTGGAGGTGCACTACGTGGTCCCGGAGTACCAGGTGCGCTCCGGCCTGACCCGGGCGTCGTTCCGCGCACCGGGAATCCTGAACCCCGCCACCACTCTCAACGAGCTCCGGGCCGGAATCCTGGCGGTGGCCCGTCACCCGGGCACGGGGTCGCGATTCGCCTACGCCTACCTCCCCGACCTCGACTCGGCCGGCCACCTGCACGGCCCCGAATCACCCGAGGCGCTGGCGGTCCTGCGGGATATCGACGCGTTCGCGGCCGGACTGTTCGGCGAACTGCCCGGTACCTGCACACTGCTGATCACGGGCGACCACGGGATGATCCACGCGGACCACGCGATCGACCTCGACGCGTACGAGGTGCTGCACCGCGACGTGGCCCTGATCGCGGGCGAGGCCCGGGTCCGCCACGTCTACCTCCGGCACACCGCCGCACGAGCCGACGCACTGGCGGCCTGGCGGGAGCAGCTGGCCGGGCACGCCCAGGTGGTGACCCGTGAGCAGGCCCTGGACGAACGCTGGTTCGGTCCCACTCCACCGTCGCCGGTGATCAGCAACCGGATCGGGGATCTGCTCGCCGTCGCGGCGGGCCGGACCGTGCTGGTGCGCCCGGAGCACGAACCGCTGGAGTCGGCGATGGCCGGCCACCACGGCGCCCGGACACCGGACGAACAACTGGTGCCGCTCATCGCGTCGTGCTGACTCCGGAGAATCGGCGTGCACCGGATCATGCCGTCCCGCGACAGCGCTACCTGCACGCTCGCTTCACCGGACCCGAGCACTGCCCGTCCCCGCGGCGTGCGCGTCCGCGCCGTGGACTTATCGAGCCGACACCGGATCAACCCCAACCGCCGGCTCGGTGACCGACGGTGAACAGGGCCGATACGTCGATCCGCAACGAGTACCGGTTCACCGCCCCGGGGCCCCACCATCCGCACCCAGCGTCGTGGGCCCCGGGCGGGCCCTCGCGTCGCGTCAGAAACGTCCGCCGCGGCTGATCCGTCGCGATCCGCCCGACCCGCCGAAGGACCCCGCCCGGTACCCGCCGTGATGCCCGCGACCGCCGCTCATTCCACCGCCCATCCCGCCGCGCAGCATGCTGTCGATGAGGATGCCGCCCAGGATCGCGCCTGCCTGCGCCCCACCCGACGGCGGCCGCCGGACCTCCCACGTCCGTACCCCGGCCTGCGCTTCCTGCAGTGCACGACCCCCGAGGTCGGCGGCCCGGCGCGCGTGATCGAGCGCGGCGGCCGGGTCCGCGGTGCGCAGCCGCTGCGCCTCGTCCAGGTGCCGCTGCGCCTCCGACAGGCGGGTGCGGGGCATCGCGTCCATCGCGCCCCGGCGGGTGGCGATGAAATCGGTGGCCATCCGTACCCGGGTGGCCGCGTCGCCGAGCGTCTGATCCAGCCGGCGCGCCAGGTCCGCGGCGGCGGTCTTCCGGGCACCGGCCGCGGCCAGCGCGCGATCCAGATCCCCGTCGGCGGCGACCGCGTCGTGGTACACGCCCAGCGGATCGGCCGCGGCGGCGGTGTCCGCACGCGCCAGCACGGTCCGGGCAGCGGCGACGGCCGTCTCCAGTTCCGGGCCGCCGTGTTCGGTCAGTTCGGCGGCGGCGGCGAGGTCGCCGCGCAACTCGTCGAGGACGGCGGGCAGGCCCGCCCGCGCCTGCTGGATATGGGCCGCGGCACCGTCCACGGCGTCGAGCAGGGTGCGGGCCTGGCCGATGGCGCCCTCGGCCGCCCGGATATCGGCGACCGCCCCGCCCTGCTCGCCCACGGGCCGGGCGATTTCCCGGCGGCCGTCGTCGACACAGTCGTCGGCGAAAGCGATCCGTTCGCGGGCCATGGTGACGTTGTCGGCGATCGGTGCGAGCACACTGGCGGGATGGGCGCCCGCCAGCCGGGCCAGTTCGGCTTCCGAGGCCGGGATGCGGCCGGTGAGGTCGACGATATCGCGGGTCAACGCATCCAATCGGGGCCCGGCATCGATGAGCAGATCGCGCATGGCGTCGAACTCGGCGACGCGGGCGTCGAGTTCGCGGTCGGCGTGCCCGGCGGTGGTGATCAGATCGATCAGCAGGGTGCGCTGTTCGTCGGGCGTCTCGGGGATGGCGTCGTCGAGCCGCTGCTGTATCGCGAACGCTTTCGCGGTGGCGGCGCGCGCGTTCTCCAGCGCGGTACGGAAGGGCAGCACCGCCGGCTCGCCGAACTCCCCGACGGCCAATTCCAATTCCTCGGCGCTGGTCCGTACGGCATTGTCGAGTTCGACGAGGATCTCGCGCGACCGCGCGTGCAACGCCTCGAGCGGTAGCGCCGCGAGGGCGGCGGGGTCGGTGGGATCGGTCCGCCGGGCCTGTTCGAGTTCGGCCCGGTCCCGAGCGCGGCGCCGGTAGCGCTGATACAGCATCAGGCCTGCCAGGGCGAGCACGATGAGCGCGCCGATGAGCAGCACCGGCCCCGTACTCACTCCGCCCCCGCTCATCGCCGAACCGATCCCCTGGGCGGCGACGACACCGGCGTCGGCCCACCGGCTGTCGCGCAGCGCGGGTTCGACCCGGTCGGTGAACAGCCGGTCGATCTCGGATTCGCTCACTCCGGCCGGGCGCTCACCGTCGAAGGCGTAGGCGCGGTCCCGGGTCGCCACCGCCAGCAGCAGATCCCGGTTGCCGAAGCCGGATTCCCGCGCGGTCTGCGTGGCCCAGTCCTGCGGGCTGTCCCCGGCGAAATCGTTCACGTAGGCGACCCAGAGCCGCGCCTTGTGATCGGCGTAGAGGGTATCGACCGCCGCACGAACGCGCTGGGCGTCACCGGGGTCGAGCGCACCGGCCGAATCGGTGACGTAGGTGTCCATCCGGGTGGGCTGCTCCGCCGCCGCGCCCGGCGCCGCCACCGCGGTGAGGCACACGAGGCCGAGCACGAACCACGCGATCCGGCGCAGCGGGTTGGTCGAGGTCGGCATGTCACCGAATGTAGCGTGCGCGAGCGCACGGGCAGGTGGTCGCGATGCGCCGTCCGCGACCGTTTCGCGGTGAACGACCGGCGACGCGTGGATCCCCATCGGTCTCTCCGACCCGGACGCAAATCCCACTTCGCCTGACGGCTGCGGGATCCGATGTTCCGGCCGCGCCACCCGGCGCACGGCACGGCCGGCCTGGGCATGTTCCGGCGTGGCGAGACATTGCGCGGCTTCGTGGCCGGGGCCGGAATTCCGTTGCACGCGCCCGGGCGACCCCGCACGATGAGGCCATGCCGACCTTTGCCGATTTCGACCGTCGCCACTACCGAACGGTCGATGTGGCCACGGGTTACGACGGATGGGCACCCACCTACGAGCAGACCGTGCTCGACGATATGGATCTCGCGCTGCTCGACCGGCTGCGCCGGCCGGCGTGGCGGCAGGTGCGGCGGGCAGCCGACCTGGGTTGCGGCACCGGCCGCACCGCGGCCTGGCTGCGTGAGCGCGGTACCGCGCAGATCGACGGCATCGACCTCAGCGAAGGAATGCTGCGACGCGCCCGGGAGCGCGGTGTCCACACATCGCTCTCGCACGGCGATGTCCGCGAGACCGATTTCCCCGGCGCCGCCTACGATCTCGTGATCTCCTCGCTGATCGACGAACATCTGCCCGATCTCGCGCCGTTCTACACCGAAGCGCGCAGACTGGCCGCACCCGGCGGCGTATTCGTCCTGGTCAGCTACCACCCGCAGTTCATGATGGTCACCGGTATGCCCACCCACTACACCGGCTCCGACAGTGAGCCGCTGGCCATATCCACCCACCTGCACACCTTCAGCGACCATGTGACGGCCGGGACCGCGGCCGGATGGCAACTCGCCGAACTCGCCGAGAGCGGTATCGACGATGCCTGGATCACCGCGAAACCCAAGTGGGCGCACCTGCGCGGACACCCGTTCACAATGGCATCGGTCTGGACCTGATCGACCCGTCCCGGACGTACTCGCCACACCGCCCGGCCGGCATCGGGATCCGCCGGCCCGGGCGGTGCTCATCGGCGGATCAGCGGGTGACGGTGACGCTCACGCCCGGCGGCGCCGCGATCGGCTGGTCGATGATGATCGACAGGGTCGACCCCGGCCGGTCGGCGGCGCGGCCCGCGTATTCGGTGATGCTCTCACCGAGACGTTGTTTTGCCTCCGGGGTGAAGTTGGGCGGCAGTGCGCCGAGCAGCGGGCCGAGGTTCAGATCCTCGATCGCCCGCGCCTCCGCGTCGGTGAGGTGCACGGTGACCGCTTCCGCGGATCGATCGACCGACAGCGCCGAAGCCGAACCGCTCCCGAGAACGAGACAGCCGGCCGAGGCCGCGAGGACGGTCAGTGGAAGGTGGAATCTCACGAAATATCTCCTGTGTAATCGTCTGATCGTGGGTGTTCGATGTGCTCTTGTGCCGCCGTGCGGCAGTCGGCAGGGCCCTTGTGCAGTCGGACGACCGCGGGCCGAACCGGAGGCGATAAGGCAATTCTCTTGCGGTACGTTCCTTTCTTCGGGACCCGGCGCGGGGCCGGCGCGCCCGTTTCCGGACAGCTCCACCGACGCCTCTCGGGTGCGCGAAGACCACCCCGCCGGGTACTGCGCGGCAGCGAGCGAGGGAAAACGGTTGTCAGGAACGGATCGGTGCGCGGCGGCCGGACCGCGGCACGCCTTTCGACTCCCGGTAGCGCCCACACCCCGCAGGACACGGACCGGCTCCCCGGGTCACTCCACAGCACGCGCAGCTGTCTCCAGAATCCGCACGGCCTCTATCGGACAGCTCTCACCGGCCTGCGGGCATCGGCCCACCGGCTCGGCGTAGGTCTGTCACCTCCGGCAGACGCAGAGGTGCAGCAGAATCTCTTCTCCGGTCGCGGCCGCGGCGGGCGCCGGTAGCGCCGACGGCGATATACGGCGCGTGTATTCCAGCAGTCCCACAACGAGACCCATGAAAAGCAGCGCGACAGGCCACAGGTCGTCGAACCGGGGCCGCGGTGCCGCGGCACGTGCGCAGGCATAGCGGCAGTGCACGGACTGCCCGCCCGTCTCACCCGGCCGCTCAACCTCGGTTTCGGCCGAATTATGCACCGCAACAAGGGAAGACACCAGCGAGACATAGGTGGTCTCACGCGGATCGACCAGCTGTCCGTCGCGTACCTCGAGCGTCAGCACCACGGCGGCGAAGACGAGCACGAGCACCCGCAGCAGCTCCGGCGCTCGCGCGATATGCCTCACAGTCGCCGATACTAACCGACGCCACCCGCGCCCGATTCCTCCGGTTCTCCTCGAACCTGAGAGCGAATTCGACTATGCCGCAACAGCTACCGTTTCGGCTCCGCGCCCGGACACCGGCCGCTCCGAACCGAGCACCGCACCGATACGCCCGGCGGAAGTCGCCCGCCGGTACACGCGGGCACTACCACCGGTTCGCACCGAACACTGCCTGCGCAGCGAACGGCACCGTCGCTCATGCCACGGCGGCGAAGCCACCGTCCGCGACCGGCCCGGCAGACCCCGCCAATGCGCTTCCCGACGATTACCGGCTCCGTCCGCCACCCCGGAAAATGTTATGCAGCCGATACACAGCAAACGCCCTGGCAAACATTCAGCACGGACGATACTCGGAGCATCGCACGTCGGAAGCGCGCCGGCCCCGACAGCGAATCGGATTGCTACAACCACCGGGCCGGAGGGCACGCAGGACACATATCCACTTCAACCCGAAATCGCCGTCTGCCAACCGCCGCTTTCTCCTGGTCCATCGGAGCGGACCGCAGCGGCGATCCGATCCATCCCGCCGATGATCGATTGCTTCCGGCTGCACGGGTCGACCGACCGGACAGCCGGCAAATCATCACCCATCAGCACAGTTCACAAGTAGTAAGAGAATTACATGCCTTCGACAACAGCTGTTCGATCGACACTCCTGGCAGCGCCAGAAGAGTTCCCCTGGGATCGCTTCCAGATGTACAACACCTCGATGGGAATTTCCGCAGGCGTATCCCTTCTATTGATTGTCTCGCTGGGGCGAAAAATTTTGGAGGGAAAACCTTCGGACTTCGACGGATACGCGTTGGCCCTCGGAATCAACGGCGCATTGCTGACGTTTCTCGGTGGGCATATGACCGTCGAATGGCCGTTTTCGGTGGTCCCCCAGGCGAATATAATATTCGGCGAAGGATCGCTGGCTCTGGGCGTTCTACTGCTGGCCGCCGCGTTCTATTTGTGGAAGATCCGATCGCGGGCCGGGGGCGAAGACATCGCGAGCCTTTTCACGACGATGAGACCGGTGTCCTACCTGGTCGCCGCCGTCGGCGCGGGAATGGCCGCAATCGGAGTCGCCGGCATCAAGTACCAGCTGTTCGGCGCCCCTCCGGAAGAGCCCATCACCGGTCGATTCGCCGATTCACCGATGTTGGAGTCGGTATTCATCTCGGCACTGTTCTTCCTCATCGCGACAGGAGCCGTCCTGACACCGGCGTTCACCAAGAACAGCAATCGAGTGGTGGGTCTTGTCATAGCGATATGTTGGTGCCTCTCGGGCACCGCATGGATAGCGTTCTCCGTACTGAACTACTTCACCCATATCGGCCTCATCATGAACACGTCCTAGACGTATCCGGTAAAAGACACCGCGCGAATATCGACCGCAGAGCTCGTTTTTCCGGTCGCGCACCGAGCCGACCGCGTCGAGCCGATGGCCAGAAGACAGGACCATCGAGAAGGACCCGAGCCGAGGCTCGGGTCCTTCTCGATATCGTGAACACCGGACGGGCGACCACCCGCCCGGCTCAGCTCACCAGGAGCTCTTGTGCACGCCCGGCAGCTCGCCGCGGTGCGCCATTTCACGCAGGCACACGCGGCACAGACCGAACTTGCGGTAGACCGCGTGCGGCCGGCCGCAGCGCTGGCAGCGGGTGTAGGCGCGGACAGCGAACTTCGGCTTGCGGTTGGCCTTGTTGACCAGTGCTTTCTTGGCCATGTCTCAGTTCTCCTTGAACGGGAAGCCGAGGTGCTTCAGCAGGGCACGGCCTTCTTCGTTGTTGGTCGCGGTGGTGACAACGGTGATATCCATACCGCGCGGACGGTCGATCTTGTCCACATCGATCTCATGGAACATCGACTGCTCGCTCAGGCCGAACGTGTAGTTGCCGTTGCCGTCGAACTGCTTGGGCGACAGGCCGCGGAAGTCGCGGATACGGGGCAGGGCGATCGAGACCAGCCGGTCCAGGAACTCCCACATCCGGTCGCCGCGCAGCGTTACCTTGGCGCCGATCGGCATACCCTCACGCAGCTTGAACTGCGCGATGGACTTGGTGGCCTTGCGGATCTGCGGCTTCTGGCCGGTGATCAGGGCAAGGTCGTCGACCGCGCCATTGATCAGCTTCGCGTCGCGGGCGGCGTCACCGACACCCATGTTCACCACGACCTTGACCACGCCCGGGATCTGCATGACGTTGGCGTAGTTGAACTCGTTGTTCAGCGCGTCCTTGATCTCTTCGCGGTAGCGCTGCTTGAGCCGGGGCTGCACTTTCTCGGTGGTGGTCATATCAGATGTCCTTCCCGTTCTTACGGGAGATCCGAACCCGCTTGCCGGTTTCTTCGTCGGTGCGGTAGCCGATCCGGGTCGGGTTACCGTCCGAGTCGACGACCATCACGTTGGACACGTGGATGGGCGCTTCCTGGGTCACGATGCCGCCGGAGGAGGCGCCACGCAGGTTCGCGGAGTCCGCGACGTGCTTCTTGATCCGGTTCACGCCCTCGACCAGGATCCGGTTGTCCTTCGGGAAGGCCTGGATGACCTTGCCCTTGGCACCCTTGTCCTTGCCCGAGACGACGAGCACGGTATCGCCCTTGTGCACCTTCATGTCAGCGTCCTTTCGACATGGCCGAGAGCGCTACGCGGTTACGCTGCGCTACCTTCTCCGCGCTTGACTCGGCCATGTCAGAGCACCTCCGGGGCCAGCGAAACGATCTTCATGAACTTCTTGTCGCGCAGCTCGCGCCCGACCGGGCCGAAGATGCGGGTGCCGCGCGGGTCGTTGTCCGCCTTGATGAGTACGGCGGCGTTCTCGTCGAAACGGATGTAGGAACCATCCGGACGGCGCCGTTCCTTGGTGGTGCGCACCACGACGGCCTTCACCACGTCACCCCGCTTGACGTTGCCGCCGGGGATGGCGTCCTTCACAGTGGCGACGATGACGTCGCCGATACCGGCATAGCGGCGCGACGAACCACCGAGAACGCGGATGCAGAGGATCTCCTTGGCACCCGTGTTGTCGGCGACGCGCAGCCGCGACTCCTGCTGAATCACTTCAGCCTCCTCGACCTGGACGATAAGCACGCCGGATTGCCGACCCGACGGGCATGGTCTGTCGCCACCCGAACGCGCGCCTACCAGCGGTTCTCTACGATCTCGACGATCAACCACCGGGGGTTCGCGGCCGAATCGCGGGCACCGGGCCCGCAGGCAACCGGTCAAGGATAGCGAACCCCCAGCTCGAACCCGAAATCGGGCCCGCCGAGCGGAACGGATGGTCCCGCCGCCCGTACCGACCGGCAGTACCCCGCACGGGGGATACAGGACAATTCCTCCAGGGCGGTCACCACCATTCTCCTCGACCAACACGGCGCGGAGTTCGGTGCGCGACGCGACGTCGGCGAGGGAGAAGGTGTGGACGGACAAGACCCGGCGGCGGATGTGATCCGTCAGGACAACTGGTTGATGCTGGTCGATCCCCGCCTGCGGGACAGCGCGCCGGATGCGACACCGCCGTCGGAGTCGATCGTCGGTGGATGGCTGCTCGACGCGGACGGCGCGCCCGGTCCGTTCCAGCCCAATCCGAACTACGAGCCCGCCGACGATACGACTCCGACCGACCCCACCGACGCCGTACTGCGGCGGCTCGCCCATGGTGACGATGTCGGCGGCGAGATAGTTCCCGCACTCCTGGACGCCGTCGTCGAGATCGGTTGCGACGAATTCGACGAGCCGCTGGTGGGGCGCGCGCCCGATGGAGCCCCCTGTGTGGCAGTGGCCACCGCCGCGGTGCACAAGCGGTGCGTCGAGGCAGCTCGGTGGTGGCCGATACAGGGCTGCGAGCTGCCCGGGATCGTTCCGGCCGGCGTCGATATCCTGCTCAATCCGGGCAGCCCGGATCAGTTCCGGCTCCGCACCAGGGCGCTGCGGCCGACAGCAACCGATCAGCCGGGGGCCCGCGGGCAGAATCACTGAGCGGTTCGCGTACTTCTCTCCCGGTGACCTGAGTCCGATGAAGCCACTGCGGCCACTGGAGCCGCGCGGGCCCACCGAAATACTCGCGGAGCGACTCTGCGATGCCCTCGATCTCGCGGCAGCCGAGCTACGCCGGCGAATTGCCGCGAAAGCGGCCGATCTACGCGCGGTGGCGGACCATTATGTCACGGTCGACGCCAAGGGCTCGCGACTGTTCGAGCAGTCCTCCGTGGAGTCGCCGCACTTCGTCGGCCGAACCGTGAGCAGACGCGGCTCCGGCCGGTTGCTCGAATTCACCGCGGACCAGATCCGCAGCGTCGCGGTGGTGGACCCCGACAAGAACGTGGTCGGCGTCCGCTATCCGTCGAAGCTCCGGGACAGCAAGAACACCCTTACCTTCACACCAAAAGGTTATTCGAAGATCCGGAGTGAATACACCGAGGCGTTCACCACCTTCAGCTCTTCACCGATGCGGCGGCTGCTGGAAAGAATCCTGCCGCTGGCCCGCAGGCCGAAATGGTCCTTCGGCAGATCGTGGCCTGCCCCCTGGCCGAACGAGAAGCTGATATTCACCCGAGCCCATGCCGGACCGCACGGGTACACGATTCATGTCGAGAAAAAGCTGGTGGGCAATCTGAACAGGTGGGTGCGCGTACGGGTGGACGGAAAGACGTACGGCAACATCCTGAACTTTCGACGTCTACGCTCCCAAATCCGACCAGTACACCTTCTGGTCCGAGAGCAAGGGCGATCTGGTCCGGCAAGAAGCCGGCGGGATGACCGAACAGGCGGTCGTGGTCCGGCCCGAGGTAGCGGGAACGCCGACTCCGTGGCAGGTGTACCGGGCAGCTCGGGACGGCCCCGGTACGCCAGGCTGAAATCTCGGCGAATCCGGCCGGTGCATATCTCCCGGCGCGACGCCGCAACAGGGCGCCGGTAGCCTCATGGGGCCGGTTCGCCTAGAAGAGGTGCGGGGTCTCGCATCGGGGAGAGGTTTCGTTGAAATCATCGGATCGTCGAGTGGTGCTCGATCGCCGCGGGTTCCTCGTCGCGCTGGGGCTGGCGCCCGCGGCCGCGTGGCTGGCCTCCTGTTCCGAGGCGACACCCATCAAGCTGGTGACCGTCGATATGAGCGGTTCCGATCCGGCGATCCGGCCCCAGGACGATCTCTACCGGCACGTCAACGGTAAATGGTTGCGCGAGTACCAGCTGCCGCCGGACAAGACCGCCTACGGGGCGTTCAGCGAGGCCGGGGAACGCACTCAACAGCAGTTGCGGGAGATCATCGAGAGCATCAGCGACCCGGAGGACGGGACCGAGGCCCAGCAGATCCGCGATCTCTACGACGCGCGGATGGATCTGGACGAGATCGAACGGCTGGGCTTGACGCCCCTGGACTCGATGTTCGCCGAGATCGAGGACGCGAAGGACAAACCGGCCCTCGCCGAGGTGATGGGGCGGCTACCGATCGGCGGGCTGATCGGTATCGGGGTGGGTATCGACCAGAAGAACTCCTCGGCCTATATTCCCGCGATCGGCCAGTCCGGGCTGGGCCTGGACGAGCAGTACTACCGCGACCCGCAGTTCGCCGAGGAACTGGCCGGCTACCGGACCTACCTGGAACGCCTGGCCAAGGGCGCGGATCTGCCCGACCCCGCCGGGGTGGCCGGGCGGCTGCTGGACCTGGAGAAGCGGATCGCCGCCGCCCACTGGGACAATGTGCGCAACCGCGACGCGGAGGCCACCTACAACGTCTTCGACTGGGACAAGGCCACGGCACTGGCCCCCGAATACGACTGGGATCCGTGGCTGCGCGGGATCACCGACCGGCCCAAGGACCTGTTCGCGAAAGTCGTGGTGAACCAGCCCTCGTTCGTCACCGAAGCGGGCAAGATCTGGGCGGCGACCGATATCCCGATCTGGCGCGACTATCTGAAGCTCGCCGTACTCAAGACCTACGCGAACGTGCTGCCCAAAGAGATCTCCGACGCCAATTTCGATTTCAACGGACGGCTGATGTCCGGGCTGAAGCAGCGGCCCGAACTGTGGAAGTCGGCCGTGGGATCGGTGGACAGCAACCTCAGCGAACAGCTGGGCAAGCTGTACGTGGACAAACATTTCCCGCCCGAGGCCAAGGAACGGGTCGAGGCGATGGTCGACGATCTGATGACCGCCTACCGGGAGAATTTCACCGACTCCACCTGGATGTCCCCCGAGACCCGCAAGGCCTCGATCGAGAAATTGGACAAGATCGGCACCAAACTCGGGTATCCCGACAAGTGGGTGGACTACTCCGGACTGGAGATCACCCGCGGCAAGCTGATCGAATCCCTGCGCGCCATCAATGATTTCGAGGTGAAGCGATCCTTCGACCGGCTCGGGAAGCCGGTGGACAAGGCCGAGTGGAGTGCCTCACCGCAGACGGTGAACGCCTACTATTCCGCCACCAACAACGAGATCGTGTTCCCCGCCGCCTTCCTGCAGCCGCCGTTCTTCGACAAGGACGCCGAGATCGCGGTGAACTACGGCGGCGTCGGCGCGGTGATCGGGCACGAGATCGGGCACGGTTTCGACGACCAGGGTTCGAAGTTCGACGGGGACGGTAACCAGCGCGACTGGTGGACCCCCGCCGACCGGGACGCCTTCGACGCCAAATCCCAGGCGCTCATCGAGCAGTACAACGCCCTGGTTCCCGAGGGGCTGCCGCCGGAACAGCATGTGAACGGCGCGCTGACCGTCGGCGAGAACCTGGCCGATCTGCGCGGGCTGCAGATCGCGCTGGCCGCCTACCGGATCGCCGAACAACGCCAGGGTGTCACGAACCCCGATTACCGCACCATGTTCAATTCCTATTCGCGGATCTGGCGCTCCAAGCAGACCCCCGAGGTCACCGAACGGCTGCTCGCCGGCGATACCCATTCCCCCGACGAGTTCCGGGTGAACCAGGTGGTCCGCAATATCGCGGAGTTCTATCGCACCTTCGGTGTGGTGGAGACGGACAAGCTCTTCCTGCCCGAGGATCAGCGCATCGAACTGTGAGCCGCCGGGGAGCGGCCGGCGCCGCTTCCCGCGCAGTGCACGCCCCGGCGGCGGGCACCGCCGAGGTCACGGCCGCTACCCACCCGAGTTAGCCAAGCCTGTCCTATGCTTGTGCTGCCACGCGGAAGGACCGCGCCGGCAGCCCGTGCCGGGGAACAGCGTCGACGATGCAGACGTCGCGACCTTCCCGCGGTAGGTCTCCGGCCGTGTTCCTCGCGATCGCCGGGACACGCACGACGCTGTCCCGCGTCGTCGAGGCGTTCGCGCCGGCATCCGCCGACGCGGTGGAACAGCAACCGCGCGGCGACCCAGGTTCGATCGATACGGAGAAGAGCGGTTGTCGTCCACCCTCGCGCACGGGCAACTCCGGTACGCGCTACGCACCGGAGTGACCTGCCTCACCCTCCCCCGGGGGGCGGTGCTGCTGAATCCCCCGCAGAAGAAGCAATTGACCGGTCTGTCCGCAGCGGGCCGTGACGCGCTGAAAACCCTCAACCGCGGGCCGGCTCTGCTGTCGGCGCTCGCGCCCGAACCGGACGGCGAGGTCGCGCGGTTGCTGGGGCAGCTCGCCACGGAGGGCTGGCTGGCGACCACCGTGCTGGACGGCGAGCGGGACCTCTACACCCTCGACCCGTTCACCACGCCACCGGACCGGCCGGGGGGTCCACCACCCGTGCCGGGCGCCCTGTCGAAATTCGCGATACTGCGCCGGGATACGTCCGGATTCGTCCTCGAACACCCGCTGTCGTGGTGCGATCTGCGGATCGGTGATCCGCGGATCGTCGCGGTGCTGGGCGGCCAGGACCCCGCCGAATCGGGACTACCGGCCGAACTCGTCGAACGACTCGCCGGCGATCTGCACTGGGGCGGCTTCACCGCGGATCCGGCTCGGGAGACCGCGGAGTTCACCCGGCGCAGTTGGAGCGCACCGGATCTCTGGTTCCATCGGCGCAGTACGCTCGGCCCGCGCACGGTCACCTGGGAGCATTTCGGTCCCACCAAATGGGCGAAGGGCCGATTCCCGCAGCCCGACGCCCGCAAACCCGTGTATCCGGGTGCACCCGTCGCGTTGCCGGTACCCGACCTGGACGCGCTGCGCGCGGCGGACCCGAGCCTGACCGCGGTCCTGGAGGATCGCTACTCGTGCCGGGAGTACGACGATGCTGCCCCGATCACCCGATCCCAGCTGGCCGAGCTGCTGTATCGCACGGCCCGCACCAGGGAGACGAAATCGGCCGGCCCGGGCGAGGAACTGCTGTCGCGCCCCTACCCCTCGGGCGGCGGGGTCTACGAGATCGAGGTCTATCCGATCGTGCGTTCCGTGGCCGGTCTGGAACCCGGTATGTATCACTACGACTCGTTCGGGCACGCCCTGCACCGGATCGCCGAACCGGACTCCCCTGAGGTGCGCCGGCTGGTTCGGTCCACTTCGGCGACCCTGGTCGGCGGGGCGGAACCGCAGGTCGTACTGTTGCTCGCCGCGCGTGCGGGCCGGGTGATGTGGGCCTATGAGCAGGTGGCCTACGCCAGCATTCTCAAACATGTCGGAGTGCTGATGCAGACCGTCTACCTGGCGGGGACGGCCATGGGGCTGGGTGTCTGCGCCCAGGGCTTCAGCGATACGGCCGCGTTCGTCGCGGCCGCCGGAGTGGACGAACTGGAGGAATGCGGGGTCGGCAGCATTATCGTCGGCTCCCCCGTCCAGGGGTGACCGAAACTTTCCGGCCCGGCCGCGGGTGATCCGCGACCGGGCCGGAACCGTTCGGGTGAGGTGACCACCGGGGCGGTCGTCCGACGAGCCCACGGGCGGTCGGACGACCTCCGGCGCCGATCAGGTCCCGGCCGACCAGGCGCTCTGCAGATTCTTCAGCGCATCGGCGTCGAGACCCGACGCCGCCATGGGAGCGAGATGCCGCTGTACGGTCTCGCCGCCGGAATCCACGCCGGGCGCGGGCGGATTCGCGATGATCTCGTCCACTGCCGCGGCCAGATCGGCGATGGTGAAGTATTCGAACAGCAGTTGCGGAGCCAGCGGCAGCCCGGCCTCGTTCGCGCGGGAAGCCAGCTGGATCGCGATCACGCTGTCGCCGCCCAGCGCGAAGAAACCGTCGTCGCGCCCGACCTCGTCGATCTCGAGCAATTCGGCCAGCAGTGTGGCGATAGTCCGCTCGGTATCGGTCAGCAGGGTCGCGTCCGATCCGGTGACGCCCGCCGCCGCGACCGGCTGCTCGTGGCGGACCACTACGCGTCCGGTGTCCCAGTCCTCCGGCAGTACCCGGAGTTCACCGACCGGGCGGGCCGGTTCGGTGGCGAAGCTCTCCACCACCCGGGCCAGCACATCGGCGAAGACCGCGCCGGTCGCCGGTTCGTAGAGGTCGGTGTTGACCACGACGCGGGTCGTGAGATCACCGGTGGTCTCCACGGTGTAGTCGAAGTGGATATCCATGAACGACACTTCGTAGTGCTTGGCGATACCGGTGACCGTGGTGGCACCGTCGGCGGTGAAATCGGCCGCCGGCAACCGATGGCGGAAATGCATGACCACCTGGAACAACGGGTTGCGCGAGAGCGTACGCGGCGGATTGATCGTCTCCACCAGCCGTTCGAAGGGCACACCCTGCCGGGTGATCGCGTCCAGCGCCGCGTCCCGGACCCGGGTCAGCACGCCGCGCGGGGTGGGATCGCCGGAGAGGTCGTTGCGCAGCACGACCATATTCGCGAACAGGCCGATCATCCGGTCGGTCTGCTCGTCGAGCCGGTTGGCCACCGCGGCGCCGATCGGCAGATCGTCGCCGGCGCCGAGCGCGTGCAGGGTCACCGCGCTGATCGCCTGGCACAGCATGAAATCGGTGGCGCCCGCCGCTTCGGCCTGCTGCCGGGCGGCCTGCCAGGTGGCGGCGGGCACCACACGGGTCGCACTCGCCCCGTTGCGGGCCAGGACGGCCGGACGCGGATGGTCGTGGGCGACCGCGATCTCGTCCGGCATTCCGTCGAGTGCCGCGCACCAGTAGTCGAGGAGTTCCCGGCCGTAGGCGCTGACCGCGCCCTGCCCGGGTGCGCGGTCGAAGACCTCCCGCTGCCAGATGGCGAAATCGGCGAACTGGATGTCCAGCCGGGGCCAGTCCGGCGCCCGGCCGGCCAGCCGCGCCCGATAGGCCGTGGTCAGGTCCTCGACGTAGATATCGCAGGAGGCGCGGTCGGCGATGATGTGATGCATGAGGATCGACAGCACATGGGTGTGCTCGTCGAGCACCAGCAACCGCACCCGCAACTGGATCTCCGTGCGCAGGTCGAATACGTGGGCGGCGTCCGCGGCCAGCTCGGACTCCAGCCGTTCACCGGGATCGCCCCCGCCCGCGCGCAGGTCGACCACCGGCACGGGAACCGGCGCCGGCGGGGCGATGTGCTGGTACGGGATGCCCTCGTGCTCGGGGAACGTCGTCCGCAGCGACTCGTGGCGGGCGGAGACATCGGTGACCGCGGCGCGCAGCGCCTCGATATCGAGCGGGCCGTCGAAACGCACGGGGTAGGTAACGTTCTCGCCGTCGATCGCGCCCTCCATCCGACGCTGCAACCAGTACATACGCTGCGAATAGTTCAGTGGAGTGCGTTCAGGGCGGTCACGACGTACCAGGGCGGGGCGCGCCGGGGCGCGGTTCGGGCCCGGGTTCTCCGCCACCGGGCCGTCCGGAACCTCTTCGGTCTCGTCGAATTCGGCCATATCGTCGATATCGATGCCGAACTCGTTCTGGAACTCGGTCACGATATACGCGGCGAGACCACCGACCGTCGGGGTGTCGAACGGCACCCGCATATCGATCTCGAGCCCGAATTCGGCTCGGATCATGGAGATGAGTCGCGCGGCGAGCAACGAATGGCCGCCCAGTTCGAAGAAGGAATCATCGCCGCCGATCCGCGGCCGGTCGAACAGCCGGCCGTAGAGTTCGGCGATACGCCGCTCGGTGGGCGTGCGCGGCTCCCGGAATTCGCGGGCCAGGTTCAGCTCCGGAACGGGCAGTGCCCGGCGATCCAGCTTTCCGTGGGTGGTGAGCGGAATGTGGTCGATCACCGTGAACGCCGCGGGCACCATGTACTCGGGTAGCCGGGCCGCCACCCGCGCGCGCAGCGCATCCAGGTCGAGTTCGGTGCCGGGGACCGGCACCGGGTACGCGGCCAGGATCTGGCCGAGCGAGGGATGCTCGGTGACCACCACGACCGCGTGCGCCACCTCCGGATGATTGCTGATCGCGGCCTCGACCTCACCGAGCTCGATCCGATGACCGCGCACCTTGACCTGTTCGTCGGTGCGCCCGATGAATTCGATGACCCCGTCGGCTCCGCGCCGGCCCAGATCACCGGTGCGATAGAGGCGCCGGCCGGGGCGGAACGGGTCGGCGACGAACCGTTGCGCGGTCAACGATGCCCGGTCGTGGTAGCCGCGGGCCAGCTGATCGCCGCCCAGGTAGATCTCCCCGACCACCCCGTTGGGTACGAGTTGCAGCGCGTCGTCGAGCAGGTAGAGGTGCACATTGCGGTTCGGGACGCCGATCGGCACGATCCCGGTCCCCTGCGGGCCCTCGACCGGCATATGGGTGGAGCACACCACGGCCTCGGTCGGACCGTAGTGGTTGCGCAACTGGGCGTCGAACCGTGCGGTGAACCGATCGGCCACCTCGCCCGGCAACGCCTCGCCGCCCACCGGCATATGCCGCAGGGAGGTCCAGTTGTTGATCTCCGGCAGCATCAGGAACGTGGCCAGCATCGACGGCACCATGTGCAGCACCGAGACCCCGTGCCGGGTCACCAGATCGGCGACATAGGGAATATCGCGATAGGCGTTCGGCTTCGGGATCACCACGCAGGCACCGACGTACTGCGTCACGAAGATATCCATGAGCGAGGCGTCGAAACTCACCGAGGTGGACTGGAGTACCCGATCCGCGGGTGTGAGCTCCCATTCCGCGGCGAAACTGGCCAGATGGTCGGCGATCGCCGCGTGCGGGACCGGAACACCCTTCGGCCGCCCGGTGGAACCGGAGGTGTAGATCACGTAGGCGATATTCCCGGGGTGCAACGCCGCCACCCGGTCGCGGTCGGTGGGGTCGGTATCGGGCAGGGATTCCGCGGCGGCGACCGCCTCGGCGTATGTGCTCTCGGTGAACAGCAGCCGCGGCCGCGCGTCGTCGATCAGGTAGTCGACCCGTTCGGCGGGATAGCCCGGGTCGATGGGCAGATAGGCGGCACCGGCCTTGAGGATCGCCCAGGCCGCGACGACGAAATCCACCGAGGTGGCCAGGCCGAGCGCGACGATGTCCTCCGGGCCGACCCCGCGACCGATCAGCCAGTGCGCCAGCCGGTTCGCGCGCGCGTTGAGTTCGGCGTAGCCGAGTTCGATCTCGTCGGAGATCAGCGCGAGATTGTCCGGCGTCGCGGCGACCCGTGCTTGCAGCTGCGCCACCAGGGTGGTCGGGATGTACTCGGCCAGCGGCCCGTGCGATACCTCGAGCACCGCGGCGCGGTCGGCGCCCAGGATATCGATCTCCGAGAGGCGGCGGCCGGGCTCGGCCAGCACGGTGTCCATCAGGTGCAGGTAGTGATCGAGCAGTTGGTCGACGGTACGCCGGTCCAGCCGGTCGACCAGGTAGGTCGCCTCGACCCGGGCGCCGGATTCGTCCGCGACGATCATCAGTCCCAGCTCTTCCTGCGCCACCGCGTTGGCGAGCGGGAGTTCCGTGGACCGCACACCGGGCAGCTCGAAACCGTTGACCGCGCGGCGCATCGCAAAGCTGAGCTGGACCAACTGCGCCAGGCCGTCCCGGCCGGCCACCCGGTCGGGACCGACCGCGTGCACCACCTGTTCGACACCCACGCCCTGGTGAGCGAACGCCCCGGTGCAGGTCTCGACAGCGGATTCGAGCAGAGTGGCGAAGGTGGCGTCGCGTTCGGCGCCGGAGCGGATCAGCACCGTGTTGCCGAAATAGCCGAGCAGCGCCTCGGCACCCCGCCCGGACCGGTTGCTCACCGGCACCGAGATCAGGAAATCGGTGGCCGCGGTATAACGGCGGACCAGCGCCTGGAAGCCGGCCAGCAGCACTGTGAACGGGGTCGCCGAATACTGCCGGCCGATCGTGGCGACACGGCTCATCAGCCCGTCCGGCAAGGTCCGCACCCGGGTCTCCGCGTCCCGGCTGTGGCCCGCCGCCGCGGACCGGCCCGGCAGTTCGAGGCGGCTGGGCAGCGGGGTCAGCATCTCGCGCCAGTACTCGAGATCGGCGGTATCGGTCGCCGCGTCGCGTCCCCGTGTCCCGGCGAGATCGGCGTACTGGACCGTCAGCTCCGGTAGTGCCGTTCCCCGGTAGGCCGCAGTGATCTCGCCGAAGAAGACCGACCAGGAATCGTCGTCCCAGCCGATGTGGTGCACGGTCAGGATGAGCACATGTTCGGCGACCGCCGTTCGGGCCAGCGTGACGCGAAAGGGCGCATCACGGGTGAGGTCGAACGGTCGGGCGAACTCCCGGCGGGCCAGTACCTCGACCCGGCGCTGCCGACCGCTCTCCGGAAGCTCGGTGAGATCGTGGTCCTGCCAGGACAGCTCGATATCCTCGCGGGAGGTCTGATAGGGCTCGCCCGCCTCGTCGACCTGGTAGACGGTCCGCAAGATCTCGTGGCGCGCGGCGACAGTGGCGAAGGCGGTCCGCAGCCGCGCGGCATCCAGGTCGCCGTCGAGCCGGTAGGCGACACAGATGTTGAGGGTGGTGTCGTCCGGGTCGAGCCGCTGCACGAACCACATCCGGCGCTGCGCATCCGACAGCGGGCTGGGATCCGCGCCGCGCCGGGACGGCGCCACGGGCTCGGGCGCGGTGATCGCCTGTTCCTCGAGCCGCTGCTGTAACAAGCGTCTACGCCGCTCGAGAATGTCGTCTGCCATAGCTGTCCTTCGGAATCGCTGCGTGAGTTTGGGTTCGCGGGTCAGGCCCCGACCGGGCCGGCGGCTTTCGGATCGACCGGGCCGAACGCGCGGATGAGCGCCGCCGTGGCGTCCTGCCAGATCTCGACGAACCGCTCGATATCGGATTCGGCGAACAGCGCTTCGCTCCAGCGCAACAGGGTCACCAGCTGGGGGCCGTCCGGGGTCGCGCCGATACCGGCGAGCACGTCCAGGGCGCATCGCAGACCGAAATCGGGCTCCGGCGCCAGCGGCAGGTTTCCGATCAGTTCGTGCTCGGAGACCGGATTCCAGGCGGTGCCGGTCCCGGTCAGATCCACTCGACCCAGGTAGTCGAACAGGATCTGCGGTCCGGGAGCCGCGACGAGATCGGGATCTTCGGCCAGATAACGCAGCACACCGTAGTCCAGGCCGTTGTTCGGGATAGCGGCCACCTCGGCGGCCACGGTCGCCAGCAGGGCCCGGACCCGGGCCGGGTCCCGCCCGGCCACCGCGAGATCCACCGGTTCGGCTCCGGCCCCGAACCGCGCCGGGAACATGCTGGTGAACCAGCCCACCGTATGAGAGGTGTCGATATCCGGGCCGAGTACCGCGTCCTCACGCCCGTGCGCCTCCATCGCGACATAGGCCCCGCCGGCGGCGTCCTGCCCGCGTTCGGTCCGCCAGGTCGCCAGGGTCACCACCAGAGTGGCGATCAGGAACTCGCGCACCCCGGCGACGGCGGCCGGGCTCTCCAGCAGCGCGGCAGTGGTGTCCGCCGAGGTGTGCAGCCGCAGCGCCCGGTAGGACCCCCAGTTGTCGGTGGCGGGATCGGGCCGGCGGTGACCGAGCACCGGGTCGGGAAGCGCGAGCTGTTGCCGCCAATAGTCGCGCTGCGCCCGCACTTCCGGTAGTTCCCCGCGCGCCCGCAGGGCCGCCGCGTACTCGCGGTATCCGGTGTGCTCGACCGGCGGGCGCAGGACCGGGATCCGGCCCGCCGCGACCCCCGGATCGGCGGTGAGTTCGGCCCAGCTCGCGGCGAGGTCCGCGCTGATCACATACCAGGAGACCGGGTCGACGGCGAGGTGGTGCACCGTGAGCAGCAGCAGATCGGTCGGACCGGGCCGGGCGATCCGGGTCGCGTAGATCAGCCGGCCGGCCGGCGGATCGAGTCGGCCGGCGTCGGCGTGCGCCCGCGCGGAGATGGTGGCGGGAAGATCCGCGCCGCTCGCCACTGTGCTGAGTATCTCCGCCGCGAGCACCGCGCCCGGTTCCCGCGTGTACAGCTCGTAGCCGGTGGCGGTCTCGGTGAACCGGGCCCGCAGCAGGTCGTGCCCGTCCAGCAGCGCCTGCAACACCGCCAGCAGTTGCGGTTCGGTGATGCCGGCGGGCAGTTCCAGCAGCGATCCCAGCGAGAACCGCCGGTAGCCGCCGTACTCGTGCATCCAGGACAGGATCGGGACCCGGCCGACCGCACCGTATTCGGCGGCCGCCGGTGGACGCTGCCCGGTGCTGCCCGAGTCCACCCGCTCGGCCAGTTCGGCGATGGTGCCGACGTCCAGGATCATCCGGGGTGTGGTCGCGATCCCCGCCCGGCGCAGCCCGTTCACCAGGGACAGGGCGACGATACTGTCCAGGCCGAGTTCGATGAGGTCCTCGTCGACGCCCGGCTCGGGACCGCCGGTCAGTTCGGCGATCACGGCACAGATCGCGCGTTCGGTCGCCGTGCTCGCCGGGGTGCTCCCGTCCCGGTCCGCGGCCGCGGCGGCCAGCGCCTCCAGCCGGCGCACATCGAGTTTGCCGTTACCGGTCATCGGCAGGGCGTCCAGCGCCAGGATCCGCTGCGGCACCATATAGGCGGGCAGCGAGCGGGCGAGTTCGCCGCGCAGACCGTCGGCCCGGAATCCGGGCCCGGTTCCGGTCACGAATCCGACCAGTGCCGTACCGCCGGGCCGCCGATACGGCAGTACCGCCGCCGTGCGCACCCCGGGCAGACCGGCCAACGCCGTCTCGATCTCCGCCGTCTCGATCCGGTATCCGCGGATCTTCACCTGCCCGTCGGCCCGGCCCAGGTAGGCCAGGTCCCCCGACGGCAGTCGTCGCACCAGGTCGCCGGTGCGATACATTCGCGCGCCGGTCCGGTAGGGGTCGGCGACGAAACGTTCCGCGGTGCCGGCCGGGCGCCCGGCGTATCCGCGCGCGAGCTGCGCACCGGAGAGATACAACTCGCCGACCACACCGTCGGGTACGACGCGCAGCCGGGAGTCGAGGACATAACCCACGGTGCCCGCGGTGGGGGCGCCGATCACCGGTATCGAGCTAGTCCCGGACACCGCGGCGACAACGGCCTCGACCGTGGTCTCGGTGGGGCCGTAGCAGTTGTGGACGGCGGTGCCCGACAGCGCGCCGAGCTGCCGCCACAGCGGGACACCGATCGCCTCGCCACCGAGCGCGAGGACCGCCAGCGGTACATTCCCGTGCTCATCGACCAGGCCGGCCGCGGCGAGTTGTGCGAACATCGAGGGGGTCGTGTCGATCATGTCCAGTTCGTAGCGCCGGATCCCGGCGACCAGCCGGGCGGCGTCCCGCATCTCCGCCGGACCGAACAGATGAACGGCATGGCCGTCGAACAGGCCGATCAACGGCTGCCACGAGGCGTCGAAACTCAGCGACCAGGCGTGGGCGATCCGCAACGGCCGGCCCAGCCGCGCCACGGCCGGCCGGTACACCCGTTCGCGGTGATCGGCGAAGTAGGCGGCGAGCGCGCTGTGGGTTCCGACCACACCCTTCGGTTCGCCGGTGGAACCGGAGGTGAAGATGAGATACGCGCGCTGCCGCGGGCGGACCGGTACGGGCAGCGCGGTCCGGCCGGGGTCGGTCGCCGCCGCGGTCTCCATATCGAGAAGGGGTGGCAGGCCGGCGATTCCGGCGAGGCCGGCGGCGCCGGTCAGGACCAGACTCGGCCGGGCCTGCCGGAGAATGGATTCGATGCGCGCGGCCGGCAGCTCGAGATCGAGCGGCACGTACGCGGCGCCCGCGGCGAGCACGCCCAGCACGGCGACGACGGATTCGGCCGAACGCGGGAGAGCCAGCGCCACCACATCTTCGGCACCCACCCCACGGTCGATCAGCGCCGCGGCCACCCGGTACGCGGCCGCGGCCAGCTCGCGATAGGTGAACTGCCGCTCGGCGGTACTCAACGCGAGCGCGTCCGGAGTCGCCGCCACCTGCCGGGCGAACAGTTCCGCCACACCCACCTCGCGCACATCGGGAGCCGGCGCTGCCGGTTCACGCGGCTGTTCCCCCGGCAGGAGGACATCCGGTGCGGCGGCGCCGGTCTCGGCGAGGTCGGGTAACCGGCGCAGCACCTGGGCGAGCCGTTCGGGCAGATCCGCCGCCGAGATATGGCCCAGCAGCGCGGGTACCGCCTCCACCGCCAGCGTGAGCTCACCGTCGAGCAGATACGAGACCACGGCCAGCGGATAGTGCGTGAGACCCTGCGACTCGATCACGGTGCACCGCGTGCCGTCGGTCAGCGTGACCGGCCGCAGCACATCACCCACCGGCACGTTCTCGAAGACGAACAGGGTGTCGAAGAGGCTGCCGCGCCCGGCCGCCCGCTGGACGGCCGAGAGACTGAGGTATCCGGCGTCGCGCATCGCGACCGCTTCCCACTGGATACGGCGGCAGGTGCCGAGAACCCCCGGTGCGCCGCCGGACCCGGTGTCGAGCCGCACGCGCACGGGAATGGTGTTGATGAACAGGCCGATCATCGTCTCCACCCCGGCCAGCTCGTCGGGACGGCCGGAGACCGTGGTACCGAACACCAGATCGTCCCGGTCGGTGAGCCGGCCCAGCACCACCGACCACGCGTACTGGACGGCGGTGTTCAGCGTGAGCCCGCCCGCCCCCGCCCAGGCACGGAGCCGGGCGGTCTCCGCGCGATTCATCCGCAGCACATGAGTTTCGGGCACGATGGTGTTGATCGCCGAATCGGCACGGTCGCCGAGGATCAGCGGTTCGGCACCGGCCAGGTATTCGGTCCATTTGCCGAGGTCGGCGGCGCTGTCGCGGGCGGCGAGCCAGCCGATGTAATCCCGGTACGGGCGCGGCGCGGGCAGTCCGGCGGCCGATCCACCGGCCTGGTAGATCGCGTACATCTCCCGGAAGAACACACCCAGGGACCAGCCGTCCATGAGCAGGTGGTGGGCGGTCAGGATCATGCGGTGCGAGCCGTCGGGCAGGGTCACCCACACCACTCGCAGCGCGGGACCGCGGGCGAGATCGAATCCCGTACGCGCCTCCGATTCGGCCAGTGCCGCGTATTCGTGCGGATCGGCACTGCGCTCGAACCAGGGCAGCGTCACCGAACCGGGCACGATCTGCACGGGTTTGGGCAGATCCCGGTCCCAGAAGGCGGCCCGGAGGTTGGGGTGACGGCGCAGGATCACCTCGATACTGCGCCGCAGCAGGTCGCCGTCCACCGGACCGGTGATCTCCACTGCGAACTGCATGGTGTAGAGATCATCGGCACCGGCCAGCCGAGCCAGCGAGAAGAGCCCCTCCTGCAGTGGGCTCAGGGCGAGGACATCCTCGATCTCGGGCGCCGCGTTCTCGTCGGCCACAGGTGTCTTCGTCTTCTCCGTCATGAAGGCGACTCCTCAGCCGTTGTCCTGGGAGCCTGATCTCGCGCAGGCCCGCTTACGCTAGCGACTTAGGTTAGCCTATGCAAAACCTGACTGTCAGGTGTTCCCGGCCCGGCGAAGGCCGATTCTCTACTATCGACGTCCTGTAAATTACGATAGCCTTACCTAACTCATCAGGCGCTGGGCGTAGCGATGAACGGCTCGCCGGGTCGCACTGAGAGCCGACTTCGCTGCCCCGCCGCCTGTCACCGAGCGAGCAGATGATCGTGGAGGAGCACCATGTCACCCGGACCCCGTTGGATCAGGCAGTTCCACAAGCCGACCGCCCCCGGCCGGCCACCGCTGTTGATATTTCCGCACGCGGGAGCGGGCGCCTCGGCCTATCGCACCTTCTCCAAGGCCTTCAGCGCGTACTACGACGTCGTCGTATTCCAATACCCCGGACGGCAGGACCGCATCCACGAACCCGCCCTGGCGACCCTGCCGGAAATCGCCGCGGGCGCCTTCGCCGAATTCCGGGATACGGACGGCCACGGGAATGTGCCCATCACCACATTCGGCCACAGCATGGGCGCGATGGTCTCCTTCGAATTCATCCGGCTCGCCGAGGCGGCGGGGACGCCGATCCGGCAGGCGTACATATCGGCCGCCGTCGCCCCGCATATCGCGGACACCAAACCGCCGACGCCCAAAGAAGACGACGCCCTGCTGGACCATCTCACCCGTCTCGAAGGCACCACCGGGGACGTGATGACCAACCGGGAACTCATGCGGATGACCCTGCCCGTCGTCAAACAGGACCATCTCGCGTCCGAGAGATATTCCTGCGGGGACGATATCCGGATTTCGGCGCCGATCCACGTGATCGGCGGGGACAACGATCCGATCGTTTCGCCGGCCGAACTCAACGGCTGGCGCAAGCACAGCGACGAGGTGGAGATCACCGTTTTCGAAGGCGGGCACTTCTACCTGAACAACCACGTCACCGAATTGGCCGAATTGATCGCGCCGACAGTCTGATCCGCCCAGCACCTGACGAGGACAACAATGACATCGACGGCCGGACCGGACCGCGATCACACAGTAATCTCCGGAATGGCCGTGGAGGCCCCCGGCGGAATCGATACCCTCGGCGCCTACTGGTCGGCCCTGGTGAACTCGCGCGAACTGATCGGCCCGTTCCCGCGGGACCGGGACTGGCGGATCGAAGAACTGCTCTCACTCGGCGAGCTCGAGGGGTGGGGCCAGGTCAGCGACGCGGGCGGATTCCTCGATCGCATCGCGGAGTTCGATCCGTCCTTCTTAGGGATCTCCCAGCGCGAAGCCCTGGCCTCGGACCCCCAGCAACGGGTGGGACTGCGCGTCGCCTGGCGGGCGCTGGAGAACGCCGGCATGAATCCCGGTGCGGTCGACGGCGCGGATGCCGGCTGCTACATCGGTGCCTCGCCGATGGAGTACGGGCCCGGCCTGAGCGAGATCAACGAGCACACCGGTTTCCGCACGGTGGGCGGTGGGCAGCTGGGTGTGGCCGGACGTATCTCCCATGCCCTGGGCCTGACCGGCCCCTCGATGTGTGTCGATTCCGCCTGCGCCTCGTCGCTCACAGCCCTGCACCTCGCGGTTTCCGCGATCCGCAACGGTGAATGCGACTGGGCGGTGGCCGGAGCGGTCTGCGTGATGAGCTCGCCGATGGCGTTCTACGAGTTCGCCAAGAACGGCGCGCTGGCCCCGGACGGGCACTGCCGGGCCTACTCCGACGAGGCGGCCGGGACGCTGTGGGGTGAGGGCGCCGTGGCCCTGCTGGTCGAACCCGAGTCCCGGGCCCGGGCGTTGGGACATCCGATCTACGGCCGAGTGCTGGCCAGCTATACCAACCACAACGGCAAGGGCCGCCCGATCCTGGTGCCGCGCGCCGACGCCCAGGAGAAACTGGTCCGGCGGACCGTCCGGCTCGCCGGAATCGATCCGGCCGATATCGGCATGATCGAGGGTCACGGCACCGCCACCCGAGCCGGCGACGTAGCCGAACTCACCGCGTTGCAGAACACCTACGGCGCCGCCGGCGGGGACCCGGTGCTCGGATCGGTGAAATCCAATGCCGGGCACGCCCAGGCGGCCGCCGGCATGCTCGGGCTCGCGAAACTGCTGCTCGCCGGCAGGCACGGCGAGATCCCGCCGACCCTCTACGCCGACAATCCGACCACCCGGATCGACTGGAACCGGTCGAGCCTGCGGCTGGCCACCACCGTGGAGCCCTGGAAGCCGACGGACGGCGTGCGCTACGGCGCCGTGTCCTCGTTCGGCGCGGGGGGCGCCAATGCCCACGCCGTCATCGCCGTCCCCGCGCACGAGGAGAACGACCATTTCTGAGTACCAGCTGCCCGACGGGACCGTTCCGCTTCTCCTGTCGGCGCCCACCCCCGCGCTGCTCGCCGCGGAGGCGCGCGCCCTGCTCGGCTATCTCGAAACCCGCCCGGACGTACCCGTCGGGCGGGTCGCGGAGATGATCTTCCGGACCCGAGTGGCCCGGCGGTATCGCGCGCTGGCCATGGTCAC
This sequence comes from Nocardia sp. NPDC004568, assembly GCF_040609955.1. Lineage (NCBI taxonomy): Bacteria > Bacillati > Actinomycetota > Actinomycetes > Mycobacteriales > Nocardiaceae > Nocardia > Nocardia sp. NPDC004568. The sequence goes on along the minus strand of NZ_JBEXLL010000018.1, from coordinate 24,025 downwards.
CGATACCGCCGGAGCGATCGATGCCCTGCGTGCCGTGGCCACGGACAGTGAACATCCCCGGGTCGTCCGCTCCGGCGCCGCCGCGGCCGGACGCGGCATCGCGTTCGTCTTTCCCGGCCAGGGCGGGCAGCGTCCCGGGATGGGCCGGCTCTTCTACGACCGGATCCCCGCGTTCCGCGCCGAGGCGAACCGCTGCGACGAGGTCTTCCGGGAACTCTTCGACGAGTCCCCGCTGGACTACCTGCTCGACGACAGCTCCCCCGCCGACGACAGCGCCCATCTCGTGCAACCCGCCCTGTTCGTGCAGATGGCCGGGCTCGCCGCCGCGTGGCGGGCGGCCGGGGTGGAACCGGCGGCCGTGCTCGGACACAGTCAGGGCGAGATCGCCGCGGCCTACGTCGCGGGGCTGATGACGCTGCCGGACGCCGCCCTGGTGGTCGGCACCCGGGCCCGCGCGGTGGACACCATCTCCTCCGACGACTACGCCATGGCGGTGATCGCGGCCGATCGCGAAACCTGTGAGGATCTGCTGGCCCGCCGTTCGGGGTGGGCGCAGGTCTCGGTAGTGAACTCGCCGCATATGGTCGCGCTGTCGGGGGAACGCGATACAGTCGCCGAAGTCGTGGACGCCTGCACCGAGCAGGGCATCTTCGCCAGGGTCATCCGGGTCCGGTATCCGGCGCACACCAGCATGGTCAACGAGTTCCGCGGCGCCATCCACGACGCGGTGAAGAACCGGCTGGGCGACCAGCACTTCGCGAGCGGGGAAATCGCCTGTATCGGTGCGACCTTGGGCGCCGAGATCACCCCCGACCTGCCGATCGGCGATTACTGGTTCTGGAACCTGCGCAATCCGGTGCGCTTCGACCGGGCGGTCGCGGCCGCCACGAGACGCGAGATCGGCACCTTCGTCGAAATCGCCGAGCACCCCACCCTGCAACTGGCGATCCAGGAGAATCTGACCGCGCTGGGCGAGCAGGGCGCCCGGGTGGTCGGCAGTTCGAACCGGGCGGCCACCGATCTGCGCGAATTCACCCGGAATCTGGCGGTTCTCGCTGTCGACGAACCGGATTTCCGCTGGGCCGGCCTGCGGGTCGACGCGGATACCCCGCCCGCGTTACCGCTGCCGGACTTCCCGCACGCCCAGATGAACGAGGTGCGGTTGTGGTTGCCCGGCGCCGCGACCGCACCCGCCGTCGCCCGGGCCGCGGTGGCACCGGCTCCGCAGGCGGTGCCACCGGAACCCGGTACCGCCCCCGCGCAACTGATCGTCGAACGCTGGACCCGCCTGACCCGCCGGAAAATGGCCGCACCCCGCCATCTGGGCATCATCGACCACACCGGCGAGCGGGCCGAGCTCGCGGCTCGGCTGTGTGCCGAGGCGGCGCATCACGGGGCCACCGCGCAGGTCGTCGATCCCGCGCACGGGCCGGTCACCGGCGATATCGACACCCTCGTGGTGCTGCTGCCCGAGTACCCGGAGTCCACCGCCGCGGCGGTCGCGGCCGCCACCGCGGATTTCTTCGGCACCCGCGCGTGGTGGCCCGGCCTGTCCGACCGGATCACCGGCTGCTGGCTGGTGACCACCGGCGGTGAGGCGGTTCTCGCCGAGGATCCGGCTCCGCACCCGGTGCCCGCTGCCGCCAGTGCCGGTTTCCGCTGCGCCGGTACCGAATTCCCCGGCGTCGCCTTCGCGCACCTGGACCTGGCGCCCGGCGCGGTCGCCGCGGGACCGGTCCTGACGGCACTGCACACCGCCGGCGAAACCGAACTCGCCCTGCGCGACGGCGGACTCTACGCCAAACGCCTGCACCCGGGTGAACCCGGCGAGGCCGCGACGACCCCGGCGAATATCGTCATCACCGGCGGTACCGGCAGCCTGGGCCTGCGGATCTGCGAACACTATGTGCGAGCCGGCACCGCCCACATCACCCTGGTGAGCCGGTCGGGAGAGAGCGCGGAGGTCACCGCGGCGCTGCGACCCCTCCGGCAGAGCGCCACCCGTATCCATGTCAGCGCCTGCGATATCGGTGATCCGGCCGCCATGGCGCGGCTGGCCGGGGAACTGCGCGACCGGCCGGCTGATCTGGTCTTGCACGCCGCCGCCGATTACGCGGGCCTGTCCGAACTGGAACTCGACGCGATCGGTACCGACCAGGTGCGGCGAGTACTCCACGGGAAGACGCTCGGTGTCGAGAACCTGCTGGACTCGCTACCCCGCACCCGGGAATGCCGGATCGTGCTGTTCTCCTCCCTCGCGGCCACCCTGGGTGGCCGCGGAAAGATCATCTACGCGGCCGCCAACCGGATGCTCGACGCCTACGCCCACCGTGCCCGGGCCGAAGGATACGACTGCGTCTCGATCCAGTGGGGACAGTGGGCGGACTACCGGGGACAGAACGCCACCGATACCGCACAGCTGGCCGCGGTGGGCTACCTCCCGATGAGCGCGGCGGACGCCATCGCCCTCGGACTGGGCGGGTTGCGGGACAACGCCGTCGTCGCCGCGTTCGATTGGGACCGTGGACGGTCGGTACTCGACGCCTACGGCTACGGGCCGGTGCTGTCCGAACTGCGCACGCCCACATCGGCGCCCGCGACGGACACCGCGGCCGCTCCCACGCCGGCCCCCACCGCCGGTCCGGCGGATATCGGGAACCGGGTGGCCGAGGTACTCACCGAGGTACTGGGCGCCGACGACAGCGACAGCCTGGATACCTCCCGGCCCCTGGTGGCCCTCGGACTCGACTCCCTGCAGGCGCTGGAGTTCCGCCGCCGGATCGAACACGAATACGGCTACGAGCTGCCCGTATCCGATCTCCTCGGCGGCGCGACCGTCGAAACCATCGTGGCCGCTCTCGGCGGGCACGCGCAGAGCGCACCGGACCGGTCCCCGGTGGCCGCCGCGCGCGGGCCCGAGGTGGCGCACGCGCGGGTGGTCCGTCCGGCGGCCGGGCCCACCCGGCCCACCGACCCCGCCGAAATCGCCGCACTGGCCCGGCGCACCGCCGAACAGGCGGTTCCCACCGATCTCGATATCGACCGGCTCCGGATCGCACGCCGTGATCTGGACATCACCGGGATGCACGCCATGCTGAACACACTGGCGCCGGCCATCGACGACGGCGAGTTCCACACCGCCGACGAGATCGCTGCCGCGGTGCGATTCGCCGACCGGCATCACTGGCTGCTACGCCGCTGGCTCGACGAGCTGACCGCCGAGGGCTGTCTGGCCTACGACCCCGCGCGCGGCTACCGCGCGGCGGCCGCGCCGCCCGAGCCGACTTGCCCCGACCTGCATACCATCTGCGCCGATCTCGGGTATTCGCGGGAGTTCGCCGATTTCCTGCGGAGTTCGGCCGCGAACCTGACGGGTCTGGCCCAGGATCGGGTGCGGGTCCAGGAATTGCTTTTCCCCGACGGCGATATGCTCACCGCGGAGGCGGCCTACCGCGAGAACATCATCAGCAACTATCTCAATCTGGCCGCCCGTGAGACGGTGGCCGGGGTCAGCGCGCGCATCGCCGCCGACCGTGCACCGGTACGCGTCCTGGAACTCGGCGCCGGTATCGGCGGCACCACCGACGAGGTGATCGCCGGTTTGCCGGGACTGCCGGTGGACTACCACTTCACCGATCTGTCCGCGTTCTTCCTCAATGCCGCCAGGGAACGTTTCGCCGGCCATTCCTGGATGCGCTACGGAATCGTGGACATGAACCGGGATCTGCGCGGCTCCACGGACCGCTACGACATCGTGATAGGCGCGAATGTGCTGCACAACGCGCTGCATATCGGCGAAATGCTGCACGATCTGCACGATCTGCTGAATCCCGGCGGCGCGGTGGTGTTCGTCGAAGCGTGCAAGGCCAACTACCCGCTGCTGACCTCGATGAAATTCCTGATGTCCGCCGCCCCCGGCGCCACCCACCCGGGTAAGGAGGATATCCGGCAGGGCGCGCGGATTTTCCTCACCGAGGACGAATGGTGCGATCAGTTGCGCGGCGCCGGCTTCACGCCGCTGCTGGTGCTACCCGAACGCGACCATCCGATGTTCCTGCTCGACCAGCGCGTATTCGCCGCGATCCGCGACTAGAAACCGCCCGGTGGTCCGGTGGGCTCGCGGAGTCCGCCGAACCACCGGATCGTGGTCGGGCGAGCGGCGGTCGGGCGAGCGGCGGTCGGACGCACGGAAGCCGCCCGTCCGACCGGAAACGCCTGACACGCCACCGGCCCCGCGCTCAGCGCGCCGTGGCACTCCCCCGCATCCGGCCGGAGACCGAACGGGTGCGATCCGGTTCCGGTCCCAGAATGCGGTCCGACAGTTGCCCCAGGCAGCTCAGGTTCGGGAACCCCGGGCCCTGCGCCAGACCGGCCAGGTTGGGGAGGTAGAGCTTGGTGTCCAGGCCCGAGACCGCCAGGTCGTATCCGATCGACGATTCCAGGCGGCGCTGGGTGATCGGACCGCCGAGGGCCAGCTCCACCAGATCGGCGGCGTCGGTGTCGAACAGATCCAGGAACCACAGCGGTTGGCCGCCGGTCGCGTCTACCACCAGGTCGAAGGTGTGTACCCGGTCCGCCCGGTTCTCGTTGCGCAGGGTGAGGGCGACGCCCCCGTCCTGATCCGCCACCTGTACGACACGCCCTTGTAGATGGTGCACGCGGGCGTCGCCGAGCAGGTTCTCCTGGACCCGGACCGAGAAGACACCGCGGTCCGTGCGCCGGACGACATCGCGGCGCTCCTCGATGCTCAGCCCCCGCCACTTGGCCGGGTCGCTGAACAGCGAATTCTCGAAATAGCTTTCGCCCCGGGTGTAGATCGTGGCCGCCGGGGAGATCACCGAGACCGTCAGCACATCGTGGCGGACCAGCTCGTCCATGGCGGAGCCGGCGGTCTCACCGCCGCCGATGACCGCGGCCCGCGACGACACCGGCAGTTGCCGTCGCCCGACCAGGTCCCAGAAGTCGGCGATACTGAGCATCTTCGGGTGATCGGCCAGCGCCCGGCGGCTGTTGCCTGGCCCGGTGATCATCAACCGCTCCGCTTCGATATCGGTCGCGAGGCCGTCGGCGTCCACCACCGAGACCACCCAGCCCTCGACCCCCGCCGACACTTTGCGCACCGCACCGGCGACCAGTTCGACGTCGGTCTTGTCCGCGACCCACTGCAGGTACTTGGCCCAGAGGTGATGCTGCGGGCTGGGACGCCCGCGGTCGACCCATTCGGCGTAGGTGCCGCGTTCCACCAGGAACGACGTCCAGCTGAAGGCCAGCATGGCCTCGTCGATCTCGCGATTGCGATTACGCGCCCACACCGAGTGGTAGGGGAAGCCGACATCTTTCTCCGGGCTGGTCCCCAGCCGGTGCTGACCGTTGGTCCAGCCACCGCTGGGCAGCCAATTGCCGCCCACCGCGTGCGCCTCCACCACGATCACCTGCGGCGCCGGCAGACCGAGTTGACGCAGAACGTGCGCTTTCGCCGCGACCGCCATGGCTTTCGGGCCCGCGCCCAGCACCAGAAGTCTGTCCACCGGTTCTCCCATCTCCGTCACTCCCACGTCGCCGAGCCGGACACTCGACCGCGGCCGGAAGCACCGCGCACTCCGGACAACTCTACCTATATTTGCGTAGCCTTACCTAAATAATTCGCCCCGGCGTTCGGTTGCCGGCGCCGTCGCCGACCCCGAACGACCGTGCCGCGCATCAGGTTTGCGCGAGTACCTCGGCATCGCTCATACCCGCGACCTCCAGGTACACCCGCGCGACCTGCTCGAGCCGCCCGGGTCGCGGATCCGCCGCGGTCAACCGCTCGGCCAGCGCCGCGGTCGTGCGCGCGGCGAAGATATCGGCGACCAGGGCGTAATCGGCATCCAGCCAGTCCCGGATCCGGGCGATGGCGGTGGTGGCCAGCACCGAATCCCCGCCCAGCTGAAAGAAATCGTCGTGCACACCGAGCTCGGTACCACCCAGCACCCCGGCGAAGATATCGAGCAGCGCGCTCTCCACCTCATTGCGTGGCGCGCCGTCGGCCGTCCCCTCGGCTCCCGATTCCAACAGGGCCAGCACCGCCCGGCGGTCCAATTTGCCGTTGTCGGTCAACGGCATGGCGTCCAGCACCTCGATCCGGGACGGAATCATGTACCCGGGCAGCCGATCCGCGATCGCCGACACGATATCGGCCGCGTCGCCGGGCGCGCCGACCACCGCGGCCACCAGCTTGGGTGCGCTCGAGCCCAGTACGGCCGCCACCGCGTGCCGTACCCCGGGGGCGGTCCGCAACGCGGTCTCGACCTCACCGAGCTCCACCCGGTAGCCGCGGATCTGCACCTGATGATCGGCACGGCCGAGGAACTCGATGGTGCCATCGGGCCAGTACCGGGCCATATCACCGGTTCGGTACCAGCGCAGGCCGTCGTGTTCGACGAAGCGCTCGGCGGTCCGCTCGGGATCGTTGCGGTAGCCGATGGCCACATTCGCCCCACCCACCCAGAATTCACCGGGCACCCAGTCCGGGCAGTCGCGGCCGGCCGCCGAGACCACCCGGCAGCGCACATTGCGCAGCGGCACCCCGAACGGCACCGTGGACCAGTGTTCCGGCGGCTCGGCGACCTCGCAGATGGTGTTGTGGATGGCGGTTTCGGTGGCGCCGCCCAGGCCGGCGAACCGGCAGCCGGGCACCTGCCGGGCCAGCCGGCGAGCCAGGTCGGCGCCCACCCAGTCGCCACCGAGCGTGACCGCGCGTAAGGAGTCGCCGAGCTCGCTCCCGCCGATCTCCAGGATCATGTCGAGCATGGCGGGTACACAGTTGAGGATCGAGACCCGGTGGCGGACCAGCAGTTCCACCCAGGAGGTCGCCTCGGCGCGCTGTCGGGCATCCACCGCCACGATCGAGCCGCCCGCGGCGAACATCCCGAAGATGTCGTAGACCGAGGCGTCGAATTCCAGGGCCGACAGGGCCAGGACGCGGTCGGCGCGGCCCACCGCGAACCAATCGTTCACCGCGTCGATGGTGTTCATCGCGGCGGCGTGCGAAACCTCCACACCCTTGGGCTTTCCGGTCGAACCCGAGGTGAAGATGATGTAGGCGAGGGCGGCCGGATCCATCGCGACCGGCGCCGGCAACGGATCGGGGTGCCGCTCGGCCGCGTCCAGCGCCAGCGCGCGGATCGCGTCGTCACCCATATCGGCGCCGTCCACCGTGAGCGCTACCGCGATATCGCCGGTGCGCAGGATCTCGGCGCGACGACCGGTCGGTTGATCGAAGCCGATCGGCACATAGGCGCCGCCGGCGGCCAGCACGCCCAGTACCGCGACGATCTGATCGGCCCCCTTGGGCAGTTGTACCGCCACCGTGGTCCCCGCGGTCACCCCCGCGTCACGTAACGCGCCCGCCACCGCCAGCGCCCGCCCGGCCAGTTCGCCGTAGGTCAGGCCGCCGTCGACCCCGTCGCGCGTCCATACCACCGCCGGCAGTCCGGGTTCCGTCGCGGCGATATCGAAGAAACCCTGGTGCAGACAGCGCCCGCTGACCGGTCCGGTGGTGGCATTGACCTTCGCCCGGACCTGGGCCTGTGCCACAGGCAGACGCACCGGCGCCTCGGCCTCCCAGCCCGCGGAACCGTCACACAGCCGCGCCACCGCGTCGGTGTACCGGGCGAACATCGTCTGGACCATTCCGGCCGGGAACGCCGATTCGCGCACGTCCCAGTTGAGTAGCAGCCCGCCGTCGACCTCGGTGACCTGTGCGTCCAAGGTCACCTGCGGCCCCTGCGAGATGATCCACACCGGCGCACCGAACGTCTCGGTGACGGTATCGGCGAAGAGTTCACCCAGGTTCAGCGCGCTGGTGTAGACGATGGGCGCCAGCACCGGCTCGCCGCGGTCACGGCCCAGATCGCGCAGCACCTCCAATCCCGAATACGCGGTGTGGGCGCCGCTTTCGTGCATCGAACGCTGCAGCGCCCGGGCCCGCTCGGCGACGGTTACGTTCTCGGTGACGTCCACGTCGAGCATGATCGAGGAACTGAAGTCGCCCACCACGCGGTCCACCCCGGGATGGACCGGCTCCCGGTGGAACAGCGGGACATTGAGCAGGAATCGGCTCTCCGCCGACCAGCCGCCGATGGTTTCGGCGAAGACCGCCGCCAGGGCCATGGCCGGGGTGAGACCGCGTTCGTGGGCGGCCGCGAGCAGGCGCTGCCGGCCCTCGGGCGCGAGCCAGTGGTTGTAGCGGACCGTGCGGCGTTCGTCGGCGGTTTCACCGGCCGGCGCGGCGGGCAACTCCGGGGCACCCGGCAGCGTGGCGAGCCGGTCCCGCCACCACTGCCGGTCGCGTTCCCGGGCCGCTGTGTCGACGACCCGCTCGGTGCGGTATCGCCGGTAACTGTAGGTCTGGGCGGGAAGCGCCCGCCCGTGGTAGAGCTCGGCCAGATCGGCGATCAGGATGCGATAGCTCATCGCGTCGCCGGCGATCATATCGACGTCCAGATGCAACCGGGTACGACCGCCGGGGCGCAGGCTGAGCACCACCTCCAGCATCTGCCCGGCGTCGATCGCCAGCCGCTGATGGGTCATCCGGTCCCGTATCCGCCGCAGCTCGGCCTCGGCCGCCTCGGTGGTCTCCTCCCGCAGATCCACTACCGCGAACACCGGCAGGCCGGGTGCGGGCAGCGTCTGCTGGGTCCCGTCGGGCAGCACCCGGGTACGCAACATCGGGTGAGCGGCGACCAGATCCGAGACCGCTCGTTCGAGTCGTTGCGCGTCGACCGAGTCGCCGTCGAACTCGACGTACAGATGGGCGGCGACACCACCGAGCTCCTGCTCATCGGAGCGACCGATCCAGTACGCGTGCTGCATGGGCCCCAGGGGAAACGGTTCGGATTCCGCGGCGGGCTGGTGGGTTTCGCCGGTCGCGGCCGGTTCCGGGGCCGGCTCGGGCCGTGGGTCTGCTCCGCTGTCCGCTGCCGGCTGTCGCGGCGCGGTGAGCAGGCGGTGCCAGTCCGCCACAGTAGGCGCCGCGACCAGTTCGGCGAAGTTGACGGCGTGGCCCCCTTTACGCCACCGGCCCGCGAGCTTCATGGTGCGGATGGAGTCCAGGCCGAGCCGGATGAGATCCGCGTCGGCCGTGACGTCGTCCAGGGCGATACCCAATTGTTCGGCGACCGCGGCCCGGACCTCGTCGATCTCCACCGCCGGGACTTGCTGCCCTGACTCCCTCACCGCTGCCACTCCTTCGTCCTCCGCGGAAATGCCGCGCAAGCAGCGTAACCCATTTACATAGGGTTGCCTAACCTTACATAGGAGGGATTCGGGAGTGTTTCGTACACCGGAGAACCCGGCCGCCGCCAGAACGCGGGCCTGCGTCGCCGATCACGAACGGGCAGCCGGTGATCTCATTCCGGGGTGTCGGTGAGATACCCTCCGCGCCGGAAGAATTCGGCACCGCTGTGTTCGATCCCGTCGGCATCGCGGACGCGGGTGATCAGCAACCCGTGATTGTCACCGCGATAGGCGTCCGGCCCACAGACCACGACGCCCCCGCCCTCCTGCACGATCACCCGGCCCGGCGTACCGCCGTAGCGCGCGGACGACACAGCCGATTCCAGCACCTCGATACGCTGACCGCGGTAATGAGAGAACGCGCGGGGATACGGCGCGGACAGTGCCCGGACGAACCGCTCCAGATCGGCGGCGTGCGCCCGCCAGTCGATCCGGCTGTCCCGATCCGAACGCTTGTGGAAGTAGGTGCGCGCCGCCTTGTCCTGCGGCCGCCACTGCGCGGTACCGGATTCGAGCGCGGCCAGCGCCTCGTGCACGGCCCCGGGGATGAGTTCCATACCGGCGAGCACCAATTCGGTACCGGTGGCGGTCGGACCGATGGGCAGCGAATGCTGCACGAGGATATCGCCGGTGTCGAGTTGCTCGTCCATCCGGTGCACCGTCAGGCCGAACTCGGTGGCTCCGCTGATCAGCGCCCACAGCACCGGCGAGAATCCGGTGAACTTCGGCAGCAGGGAGTCGTGCAGGTTGAGGGTGCCGTGGGTGGGCATGTTGTACAGCTCCGGCGGCATCCAGGTGTACCAGCTGTTCACCACGATGACATCCGGCTCGGCACGTTTGACCAGGTCGATGGTCGCGGCATCGGCACGCTCGGTCAGATGCACCGCGATCCCGTGCTCGTGGGCCAGCTCCTCTACCGAATCCGACCAGATTCCCTTGTAGGAATCCGCGCTGGCGGGATGGGTGACGGCGAGTACCACCTCGTGCTCGGAATCGATCAACGCCTGCAGCGTCTTACGACCCCAGGTCTGGAACCCGAACGAGACGATACGCATGAAGAAACCCCATCTGTGGATATCTGGTCGGACAAGACCTCCGGCAGGCCGGAGAGGATCGATCGATCGGCGAGCATGGTGATTCCGGCGACCGCCGGTCGATCACCCGGGCCTCACGATTCGATGATCAGCCGGCCTTCCGCGGTCCACCAGCCACGCCGCGCGGTCCGGAACAGCCGGGCGCCGGACTCGTACGGATCCGCGGCGAACCGGTCACGGTCGCCGCCGTCGGCCAGGTCGGCCGCGAGCGCCCGGCCACCGACGTACACATCGCCGACCACACCGGGGGGCATCAACCGGCCTTCGTCGAGCACGAGTACCTTCGCCCCCGGAACGGGCCGGGTCCATCCGCTGGGCGCCAGCGGGCCGCGGGCGACCGCGCCGAGATACGCGCGCGAATGGAACGCCACGGTCGCCACGGCATCCGGCGACAGGCATCGCACGGCTTCCAGCAGCGCGGATCCCCCATAGGTGCCGACCAGGTCCCAGCGCGCCACGGTGGGCAGCAGCTCGATCCCCTCGGCCATCAGCAGAACCGGCAGTTCGGCGTCCGCGACCACCTGGGTGACGCCGTGGGTCTCGATCAGACCGGCCAGCTGCGCCGGATCGCGGCGCTGCGTTTCGGTCGGGATCACCACGGAGGCGCCGGCGGACCAGGCCGCCAGCAGGTCGGCGGCATTCTGCGGGTCACTCCACGGCAGGGCCAGGAGGCGGATATCCGCGGGCCGGGCCGCGGGGTCGACGCGGCGCAGGCGGCGATCGGCGGCGACACCGCGCCGGTCGGCGACGGCCACCGCGAGAGCGTCGGCGCCCAGCAGCAGGCCGGGCCCACCGAATCGTCCGCCGCCCACCCGCGAGGCGGTGAGGAATTCGGCGAGCAGGGCGGCGACGCCGGTCGCGGTGGGGACGGCGGACGAGCGGTGCACACCTCGGAAGCGGTCGGTACCGCCGAACAGGTCGCCGTAGGTCAGCAGTCCGTCCGCGCAGCGCGCGGCCACCCGGCTCTCCGGGACCATGCGGCCGTGCCGGATCACGGTGACCAGCGCGCAGACATCACCGGGTTCGACGCCCGTCGCCCACTCGCCCAGTATCCGTTCGCGCTCGACAGCCGTCGGGCCGGTCACGACCAGTGGGTCGATACCCTTGATATCGTCGACGACGGTCATCAGTCACCTCCTGCTACGGACAGCGGAGCCCGGAGGCGATACGCACGGATCGGTCACCGGTTCTCCTTACTACTCGGACGGCCACGGGCGACCGAACCAGCATCAAGCTTAGGCTTACCTTACATTCCAAGAGGGCGATTCTCCAGATCACCCGGCTCTACGGCAAGAATTGCTTAGGCTAAGCTAACACACCCACGCAGCGGGTCGCGCGCGTTCTCCCCCCAATCAGGAGGCGACCTTCCCGCTACCGCCGATTCCGCTATCCGACAGGCTGTTCCAGCCGCCAGCCACCGGCCCGCGACCGTTCGTTCCAGAAATCGGCGTAGCGGCCACCGAGCGCCAGCAGTTCGGTATGGGTGCCACGTTCGACGATGCGGCCCCCGTCGAGGAAGAGGATCTGATCGGCGTGCGCGATGGTACCCAGTCGATGCGCCACCACGATGACCGTCTTGCCACGGGTGAGCTCGTGGATACCGCGCACCACCGACGCCTCGCTGTGCGGATCCAGCGCACTGGTCGCCTCGTCCAGCAGCACGATCGGCGCGTCCTTGAGCAGTGCCCGCGCGATCGAAACCCGCTGCCGCTCACCACCGGACAGCAGCGAACCACCCTCGCCGACCGGCGATTCGTAGCCGTCGGGCAGCCGATCGGTGATCTCGTCCACCCGGGCGGCGACCGCCGCCCGGCGCACCTCCTCGTCGGTGGCGTCCAACCGGCCGATCCGGATGTTCTCGGCCACCGACCGGTTGAACAGGTAGACATTCTGGAACACCAGCGACAGCTGGTTCAGCAGCGTCTCCGACGGCTGCTCGCGGACATCGTGCCCGGCCACCACCACCCGGCCCGACTCCGCGTCGTAGAACCGCGCGGCCAGCCGGAGCAGCGTCGTCTTGCCGGCACCGCTCGGGCCGACCACCGCCGTGGTGGTCCCGGGCGGCACGCTGAAGGTCAGTCCGGAGAGCACGGGTTCACCCGGCCGATAGGAGAAGCCGACCTCGTGGAACTCGACTGCGGGCGCCCCGGGGACAACCTGTTCCCGCGATTCCGGCAGCGTCGGCTCGCTCAGCAGTTCGGTCACCCGGTCGACCGCGGCGCCCGCGCCCCGCAGGCCGTTACCCAGTTGCGCGGCCAGGTTGAGCGGTTCGATGAACCGCGCGCTCACCGCGATCAGCGCGATCGCCGCCGGAACCGAGATCGAACCACCGGTCACCCGGTTGACCACGATGTAGGCGAGCACCAGGAACACCGCCTGGATGCACAGGGAGAACACGATGAGCCCCGGCACCGACGCGAACACCAGTTTCGTCGATGCCGACTTCTGTTCCGTCAGCGCGGCGTCCAACGCCCGGTTTCCGGTGCCGACCGCCCCCAGCGAACGCAGCACCGGCTGGGCCTGCGCGAACTCCACCACGCGCGCGTCGGCCTCGGCCGCCGCCGCATGGGCGCGCGCGTCCGACGCGGCGTAGGACCGCGCCGCCAGCGCGTTGACGAGGAAGAGCACCGGTGCGGACAGCAGCATCGCCAGCGAGATCCGCCAGTCCACGAACAACATCCCCACCGCCACGGCGATCGGCACCACGATGCTGTTGAGCACCTTCGCCATCAGGTAGGCCAGTGCCTGCTGGATCTCGCGCACGTTCTCCACCGTCAGCCGCGACAGCGGCCCGGCACCGTGGGTTTCGAACCAGCCCAACGGTAGGGCATTGAGATGGTCGCCGATCCGGGTCTGCAGCCCGCGCTGCATACCCACCGCGATGCGCAGTCCGAAGACGGTCTGGAGGTAACCGGACACGGCCACCGCCCCGACCGCGACCAGCATCAGCAGCGCCCAGAACCAGGCCCGTGGCAGATCGTCGGCGAACAGCGCCTCCAGCACCGGGACCAGCAGTAGATACGCCAACGCCTGGCACAACGCCTGACCGATGATCGCGGCGAACAGTTTGGGAGTGAGTGGAGCGAGCTCGCCGGGAACCAGTGCGAGCAGTTTCTCGATCATCGGATATGCCCGCTCTCCGCCGCCGTGACCGCGCCGAGCGCGGCCTCGTTGATCTCCCACAACCGCTGGTAGGTTCCGCCCGCGGTGCGCAGGCGGGCATGGTCACCCTGTTCGACCACTGATCCGTTCTCCAGCACCACGATCCGGTCGACGCCCGTGATGGTGTGCAGCCGGTGCGCGATCACCAGTACGGTGCGCCCCGCCACGAGCCGGGCCAGCGCGTCCTGAACCGCGGCCTCCGATTCCGGATCGGCGAAGGCGGTGGCCTCGTCGAGCACCAGCACGGGCGTATCGGCCAGCAGCGCCCGGGCGATCGACAGTCGCTGCGCCTCACCGCCGGACAGACTGGCGTCCACGCCGATCTCGGAGTCGTAGCCCCGGGGCAGCGCCATGATGCGATCGTGGATCTGCGCCGCCCGAGCCGCCACCTCCAGTGTCGCGGAATCCGCGCCCGCCCGGGCCAGCAGCAGATTGTCCCGGATCGAACCGCGGATCAACCGGACATCCTGGAAGACGAAACCGATCGTGCGATAAAGCTCCGCCGCGGGGATATCGCGGATATCGCGGCCCCCGACGGTGATACGACCGGCGTCGACGTCGTAGAAGCGGGGCAGCAGTTTGGCCAAGGTGGACTTACCCGAACCGCTCGGACCCACCAGGGCGGTGAGCGTACCGGGACGCAGTTCCAGATCGATATCGCGCAGCACCTGGTGGTCGTCGCGGTATCCGAACGCCACACCTTCGAACCGGACCACACCCGGTTCGGCAGGCGCGGCGGTGGGCGCGGCCGAATCCGGCGCGCCGGTACGCAGTTCCGGAGTCTGCTGCAGGTCGTACAACCGCACCGCGGCAGCCCCGGCCTCCCGCAGCGCCTGACCGCCGTAGCCGAGCCCCAGCAGCGAACTCCCCAGCCCGAGCCCGACCAGTAGGAAGGGCAGCAGGTCGAGGGGCTGCGCCCAGTCCAGGCCCACCGCCGCCAGTCCGGCGAGCACGATCACCGACATGACGAAGACCGGCGCAACGGTGATATCGGAGATCGCCTGCAACCGGATCATCGGCGTCTTCCAGCGAGTGAACGCGGCCGTCTGCCCGTCCACCGCCGCCTGGAACTCGTGGTGCGCCTTACCGGCCTGCCCGAAGGCGCGCACCACCTGGATGCCGTCCACGAATTCGATGGCCGCGGTCTGCACCCGCCGCTCCCAGCGGCTGTACACCGCGAGGCGATCGCGGCTGGTCCGATCCATCATCCGACTCAGCGATATCGCGTACGCGAGCAAGGGGAGCAGCAGCACCAGGGTGAGCCGCCAGTCCACCGTGAACAGGTAGATCAGGGTCACCACCGGGACCACGAGGCCGCCGACGAAATCGAGCCGGGCGTGGGCGACCAGATAGTGCAGTGCCTCGACATCGTCCTGGAGGTACTTCTTGATCTCGCCGGAGGTGCGTTCGGAGAACCAGCCCAGCGGAACGCGGGTGAGTTTGTCCGCGAGCGAGCGCCGGACCGCCAGCTGGAAACCGCCGTCCACATGGTGCGACCAGGTCAGTGCGACCGCCTGGAGCAGACCGCGCACGACCAGCACGATCACGGCGGCCCACAGCAGCGCCCACACCCGCTCGGTATCGATCCGGTCGGCCAGCAGTTCCCGGCAGGCTTCGACGATGAGCACGAACGGCACGACATTGGCGATCGATGCCACCGCGACGATGACGCTCGCCACCGTGAGCGCCCCGTTCACCGGGGCCAGGATCTGCTTGCGCGCCAATGCTTCTCGCTGCTTCTGCGCCTTCTGCTGGGCGCGCGGAGCCCGGTTGCCCGTCTCCGCCGCCGACAGCGGCGCAGTCTCCACCGTCATGTCCTCGCCTTCCGGCCGTTGTGCTGAATGCGACTCATCTTCACACAGGCGACAGCAAAAAGGTAGGTTAGGCTAACTTGCCCGATTCACCCTCTCGCCCCCGTAGGAACCGGTTCGGGAATCCCGATCGCGGCGCCGAGTTAGGTTAAGCTAACCTTTATGGGTAGAGGCAGTAATGGCGTCATCATGAAGGTGTGGCGGGCCGACGATTATCGGCTGACCGTCACCTCCACGGAGCGGATCACCGACAAGTACGTCCGCATCGGCTTCACCGCCGGGGGTCTACTGGCCGATCACCCGGTACACCCGACGCAGTTCATCCGGCTGTGGATCCCCGACGCCGAAACCGACAAACTGCACCATCGCGGCTACACGCTCATCGACCAGGACCCCGGCAACGACCATTTCCACATCGAGTTCGCCGTGCACAGCGGACCGGCCAGCCAATGGGCCGAACGCGCCCGAGTCGGCGACGTCATCGAAACCTCGGTCCTGGGGTCGAAATTCGAACTGCCCGCGACCACACCCGGCGAGTACGTGATCTTCGGCGATACCGCTTCCCTGCCGGCGGTCAACACCCTGCTCGAATCGATCGGCGACACTCCTGCCCGGGTATGGCTGGAATGGCAGTACGAATCGGATACCGGCCTGCCCGTCCGCAACAAACCCCAGCACGAGATCACCTGGATCCAGCGCATCGACGACGGCCGCGCCATGCGCGAACAGGCCGAACAGCTCACCGTCGCCGCGGACGCCTTCGCCTGGGTCGCCTGCGACACGGCCAGCACCCGCGCCATCGTGAAAAGCCTGCGGACCACTCACTCGCTGCCGAAAACGCAGATCAAAGCCCAGGGCTACTGGAAGTAACCGCGGTCACCCGTCCCAGGCGGTCCGGTCGGCGGCCGTATCGCGCGGACTATGCTGCGACCGGTGAGAAGAAGGCAGCAGCCGCCGCTGCCGAAGCGGTTCGGGCTGGACCCGGCCCGGTTGCGGCTGCCCGAGGAGGGCGACTGGGCGACCGTGCGCGACCATCTGGTCCACCGGCTGCCCCGCGTAGACCCCGCGCGAATCGACGAGATGCTGCACGCGGGTGAGATCGTCGACCTGGCGGGGCCGCTCGCGCCCGACGCGCCCTATGTGCCCGGCGGCGCCGTCTGGTTCCACCGCGATCTGCCCGACGAGAAACCGGTGCCCTTCGACCTGCCGATCGTCTACCGCGACGACACCATTCTGGTCGCCGACAAACCGCATTTCCTGGCCACCATTCCGCGCGGCAGCCATATCCTGCAGACCGCCCTGGTCCGGTTGCGCCGAGAACTCGACCTGCCCGACCTGATCCCCGCGCATCGCCTCGACCGCGCCACCGCCGGCCTGGTGCTGTTCGTCGTGGACCCGGCCCGCCGCGGCGCCTACCAGACGCTGTTCCAGCGGCAGCGCGTCCGCAAGGAGTACGAGGCCGTGGCCGGGTACCGCGGCGGGCTGCTCTTCCCGCTGTCCCTGGAAAGCCGCATCATCAAGGAGAAGCACGTCCTGGCCGCCCAGGAGGTGGCGGGGCCGCCCAACGCGCGCACCCGGATCGAACTCATCGAGCGACGCGGCGATATCGCCCGCTATCGGCTGCACCCCGCGACCGGACGCACCCATCAGTTGCGCCTGCACATGAACTCACTGGGTATCCCCATTCTCGGCGACGATTTCTATCCGGCGATCACCGATAAATCGGTCGACGACTTCACCCGCCCACTCCAGCTGCTGGCCGCCGCCCTCGAATTCACCGACCCGGTGACCGGCGCGCACCGGCGTTTCGACAGCGGCCGCGACCTGCAGGCCTGGACCGATCCGCGAGGCTGGGCGGCGGAGCCCGCCCCCGGTCCCTGAGCATTCCCGGCTCTCGGGGCGCCGATCGCTGCGGGCGCCACGACCGGGCCGGCCGCGGCCCGGTCGCCCGGTCCTGCCCGCCGGCCCCGCCGTGTTCGAGCCCGCGCCGCGCGCTCTCGGCCCGTCCGTACACTGGGCCGAATGCTCCACCCGGTTACCCAGGAAACAGCAGTTCCGCGACCCAGAATCCACGCCTATGCCGATGTGGCGGTCGTCGTGGTGGTGCTCATCTGCACCAATCTGATCGCCCATTTCACCACCGCGTGGGCGAACATCGTGAGCGTGCCGATCGCCGCCCTGGTGCTGCTGGGTCTCATGCGCCGGCGCGGCCTGCACTGGTCGGAGCTGGGCCTGTCGCCCCGGCACTGGCGAACCGGGACCAGATACGCGCTCGGCGCGGTCGGGGTCGTGCTCGCGGCGGTGGTCATCGGGGCCGTGCTCCCGCTGACCCGCCCGTTCTTCCTGGCCGACCGCTACGCCACCATCTCCGGCGCGCTCATCGCCTCGATGATCGTGATCCCGCTGCAAACGGTGATCCCCGAGGAACTCGCCTTTCGCGGGGTCCTGCACGGCACCCTCGATCGGGCCTGGGGCGCCCGGGGCGTCTTCGCCGCCGGATCACTGCTCTTCGGGCTGTGGCATATCGCCTCGTCCCTCGGGCTCACCGCCGGTAACCGGGGCCTGTCCGGATTGATCGGCGGCGGACCGGCCGGTCAGATCGCCGGGGTGCTGATCGCCGTCGCCGCGACCGCGGCCGCCGCGGTCGTGTTCACCTGGCTACGGCACCGCAGCGGCAGCCTGCTGGCCCCCATCGCCCTGCACTGGGCGATCAACGGGGCCGGCGCCCTGACCGCCGCGCTCCTCTGGCATACGACCCTGGTGTGAGCCCGCCGTGCCGCGGGATCAGCAGTGTTCGCAGATTCCGGTGGCCGGGAGCTGGATGAAACAGTTCGAGCACACCACCGTGCGGGCCCCGGTTTCCGGTTTGTGCGCGGTCGTGGCGGTCCGCGTGGTGGCGACCGTCCGCCGGGCGTTACCACCGCGCGGGATAAGCGGCGGAGTGCCGCCGTCCGCGGGCACATCGGCGCCGTGGGCCGCGTAGCAGGCCCAGCGCGCATAGGCGGCATGGGTCTCGATATCGGCCGGCACCGGTAGCGCCGCCAGCTCCAGCACATATTTGTAGCTGTCGCTGACCTTCAGATTGCGTTTCACACACAGGGCCGTGAGCGGCGGCTCGCCCGCGTTGTGGCAGCGCCGGGCGACTTTGCGCAGGATCGCGTCCATCCAGGTGCGGGTCGGGGCATCGGTGTGCACTCCCGACATCTCCTGCACCCGGTCGGCGAGTTCCTGCACGGTGACGAAGTATCCGTACTCCGTCGCCGTCTCGGCCAGCACCTCGTGCGCGGCCATCGCCCAGGCCACCGCGGCATCGCGGAAGGTAACCGCTGTACCGTCGTCGATCCGCCAGGCCCCCGAAATCGTTGTCGCAGCGTCCCTCATAGCTCGTACACCGTAGCGCCGTGGACCCGGGGTCCGTCAACCGCCCTCCCCTATATCACATTTCGGGTGTCGGAACCCACACGGTGAACGGTGGTCAACTCGGTGGTTCCGGCTCCGCCGGCGCGACCACACCCCGCTCCAGATACAGGGTCACCCCGCGCGACCGGGCCGCGAGCGCACACCCCAGCCGACGGCCCAGCCGCGCCACGACACACCCGTCCAGCCGGTCCGCCCGCACCCATGCCCAGCGGTCGAGCTCCGCCGCCTGCAGGACGATGCCTCGATCATCGAGCCGACCACCGTCGAACACGTAGAGGATTTTGTCCCCTTCGCCCGGGTTCGGCGCCCAGTCGTGCACCAGTAACCGCCCGGGCGGCCGGTCGATCCCGAGTTCCTCGGCGATCTCGCGCCGGCAGGCCCGCGCCGGAGACTCACCCGGTTCGACATAACCGCCCGGGATATCCCATCCGATGCCGTACGTCTTGTGCACCAGCAGCACCTCGTCGCCCCCGGCGCCGGCACGCACGAAGAGCGCACCGGCCGCCAGCCGCGCCCGCGCGTTCCCGCCGTCGGTCGTCGCCACCGCCCTATCGGACCACAGTGGCCTCACCGCGCCGCGCTCGCTCCCAGGATCGCTGACCGGCGAGTGTCACCACCGGGTCGAGCATCGCGCGATCGAACTCGACGGGCCGGGACCCCGCCGCGATCACCCGCGGCCAATCCGGGTTCGCGAGCGCACCACGGCCGAGCGCCACCAGGTCCGCGTGCCCTTCATCGAGCACCGTCCGCGTGAGATCGGGAACATGCATACCGCCGTTGGCGATCACCGGCAGGCCGGTGACGGACCTGGCCAGGCGGGTGACGGTCTCGCCGGTGTCCAGGACGGCGGTGTCGTACCAGTCCCGGCCCTCGCTCGCCAGATGCAGGTAGTCGACCCCCGCGGCACCGACCCCACGGAAGATCGTTTCGGCCTCCTCGGCGCCGGACCACCGGTAGCCGAAATCGTTGACCTTGGTCTGGGAGAGCCGCAGTCCCACCGGGAATTCCGGCCCCACCGCCGCCCGCACCGCCCGCACCACCTCCACCGCGAACCGAACCCGGCCCGCCGGATCCCCGCCGTACTCGTCGTCCCGCTGATTCGTGTATCCGGTGAGGAACTGATCGATCAGGTACCCGTTCGCCCCGTGGATCTCCACCGCGTCGAAACCGGCCGCCCGGGCACGCTCGGCCGCCGCACCGAACCCGCCCACGATCCGGCGGATATCCGCGTGGGTCGCCACCTCGGGTACCGCGAACGGGCCTTCCCCGCCGTACGCCGCCATCTTGGCCCCCAACGGCCGCACCGCCGACGGCGCGATACTCCGGTCACTGTGACGATTGCCCTGCACGAGCGCACCGGCGTGCATCAGCTGCAGGGCGATCGCACCACCCGCCGCGTGCACCGCATCGGTGACCACCCGCCACGCCGCGAGGTGGCGCTCGGTCACGATTCCGGGCTGATCGGGATATGCCTGGCTGAACTCCGCGTCGGTATAGGTCCCCTCCGTGGTGATCAGCCCGAACCCACCCGCGGCGAACCGCACGTAGTACTCCGCCATGGCGTCGGTGGGCACGCCGTCACCCGCGGTACTCACCCGCGACATCGGCGCCACGACCGCACGATTGCGCAACCGCAGCGCCCCGAGCCGCACCTCGGACAGAACAGGATGAATGGTCACGGAAACTCCTCGCACTAGCCGGAAACCGGTTCGGGAACAGATTCCGCTTCACCAACACTTCCTACAAGTACGGTCTTTTCTGTGCGGTAGGCACATTCCGTATACCCATGGAGGTCACATGCGCGAGGACGTACCGGATTACTGCACCGTCGAAGCCGCGATGGAAGTGGTCGGCGGCAAATGGAAGATGGCGATCGTCAACCATCTCTTCGACGGCACCCGCCGCTTCGGCGAGCTCCGCCGCGCCATGCCCACCATCACCCAGCGGATGCTCACCCGCCAACTCCGCGAACTCGAAGCCGACGGGCTGGTCAGCCGCACGGTCTACGCCGAAGTACCACCGAAGGTGGAATACGACCTCACCGAACTCGGCGCGAGCCTGCGGCCGGTGGCGGAGTTGCTCGAATCATGGGGCGAGCGATACCGGTGCGGAGCAGCCGTATGACCACAGGTTCGACCTGATCAATGCCTGACGACGGCCCCTCCTGCACAGTCCGACGTGGGCGCGATAGCGTCCGGGATGCGAGATCCGGGCATTGCCGATAGCGTCACCGCCAACCTCCGGCAACCAGGAAGAACCCTGACCGTGGTCGATCGCCACGTTATCGACGTTCACATCCTGCTCACCCGCGGCCATCAGCTGTTGCTCACTCAACGCCGGGGTGGAGCCTTCGACGGAGAATGGCACCTGCCGTCCGGCAAGGTCGATGCCGGGGAACCGTTGACCGCCGCCGCCGCCCGCGAGGACAGAGAAGAAATCGGGATCGTCATCAACCCCGCTCATCTGCGGTTCGTGCACGCCACCCATGTCGCGAACTCCGGCCCAGAACCCCGCCTGGGCGTATTCTTCGAAGCTTCCGAGTGGCTCGGAGAGCCGACGAACCAGGAACCCGACAAATGCAACGACGTGCGCTGGTTCCCGGTGGATCGACTCCCCGACAACCTCATCGCCTACCCAGCCGCGGGCATCCAGACCTACCTCGACGGTGAGAGCAGCGAGGCATTCAGCGAAATCGGCTGGGAATCGGCACCGGCCGCTGTCCAACCGCGCGAACGGTCGTGCTGGGTATGGGCCAACGCAACCAACTTCTTTCTAACTGCATTGAGCGGTACGTCGCTGAACTGCACATTCGTTGAGAAATTGAACTCATCACGCCCGAACATCGCCTCATCGAGCGCGCCGCTGGTCAGATCCACCGCCGAATAGTTCAACAACTCTGCCTGGGTGTAGCGGCTGCCAGATCCGGCCGCGGAATACCATGGTTGATCTGCCACACCAGCTCGGCCGGTACACCGTCATGTACTTGCAGCACCAGCGACGACGGTAGATACCGGTCTGTGACGACTACCGCCCCCGACCGCACCGCCGGCAGAATGTCGGTTGCCACATGGTGATGTCGGTCGCCGGCCACCATGCATGCCAACGCCATCCCGTGATAGGTTCCGGTGTGGGCCCGGACGAACTCACCCAGCGGCGTCGCGGTCGGTTCGCGCGTGATATGCACCGATCTCCCGGTCTTCCGCAGCCGTGCGGCAAGCTCCTTACATGCCGTGGTCTTCCCGACGCCGGATGGGCCGTCGATACTTACAAACATTCCACCCCATTTTTCCTGGTACATACCGTCTCCTTCCAGGGCAAACGGACATGCACAGCAGATCAGGTCCGTTCCGTGAGTACAGAAGTCTCCGCCACCGTCGGTACCCCCTGCCGGTCTGAAACAGTCCCACCCGACTGCTGAGTCAAGGCTGGCACATCTGACCGAAACCTCCAGCGATTCAGCGAGTTCGACGCCAGACAGACGTACCCGTAGGCGACCGAGATCCGGCTCGATGTCGACTGAGAGAATTCCTAGAACCTTCCGCGGGCAGAACGCGATGCGGGCACCCATCCGACAGCCTGCGTGAGCAGCACATCGCCCAGCATGAACGCGATCGGAGGCCAGCGCGCATACGTCTCACCGCTCTGCTCGATCACGTCGGCCTGTGCCACGATCCGACCCAACTGTCCATCCAGATGATCAACCGTAGGGACGAAGACCGCCTCGGCCTTGTGCACCACTATCTGTTCCTCGAGGAGGAGCAGCCGCTGCGGCCGTGTCTCGTCCACCCGGAGTACGCCGGAGACCTCATACCCGAATCGAACAGCGAGCCGCCTCATGCGGTACTCGTCCAGCCGCTGCCCTTGTCCGCTGAGGTCGGTGCGTAGATAAGCAATTGCCGGGGCGGCCTCGCATTCGTATTTCCGCGAACTGGTCATGCGCGCTGGTCACTCGTATGGGAGGCACGCCAGCGGGCGATCACAGCGTCGACCTCTGCCTGTGGGTGAGACAACAGACCTCTCGATCCGAACGCGCGAAGACCTTCCAACACCTTCTCCACGACGCCCAAGTCGTAGCATTCGCTTTCTCTTGCGCGTTGGAGCACAGTCGCCCTCGAGGCCGCGCCGTGGGAAACGTTGGGGATTGGAATCTTCGCACGGGTGGGCGGAACAAGTGGGGCGCTGAAAGTTTTCGAGGAGTGGGCGGTAGCCATGCACAAAGGCTCGCAACTACCACGCATGATTCGGTGTGACACTTTGTCACCCGAGCAGTTCGACGAGCCCCCTACCCGAAGTTCTCGCCACCACGCGGCGACACCGACAACGAATCACGGATGATCTCCCGGATACCTGAGCACACCGGATACCAGAGCAATTCGTTCCTGGCTCTGGTGGGATCACTGATCAGAGTCGAGGGTTCGGGTGCCGGGGGTTTGTGTAGAAGTCTGATCTGCCGACCTGTGCGTTCTTCGATGGCGGCGACAACCTCGAGAACACTGGTGCCACGCCCGCTCCCTATGATGTAGCGCCGGGCCTCCCCCTGCTGCGGCATACGGTCGAAGCAAGCTACAAACGCTGCCGCGGCATCCTCTATGTGCAGGTAGTCTCGCACGGCCCGGCCATCACCGTTTACCTCTAACACCGAGTCGTCGGCCGCCGCGGCAATGGTCCGGGGGATCAGCCGGCTGCTGTCAGTGTCCGCACCACCGGCAACATTCATCAGCCGCAGTACCGTCGCTGACAGTCGGCCGGTCCTTGCCTGGGCGAATAGCGCCAGCTCGGCCGCCATTTTGCTGGCTGCGTAGGGATGCGGAGGCGCATCTGCAGTGTCCTCGGTCATCGGCTGATGGTCCGGTGACCCGTAGATAGCTCCCGTGGAGGCGAAAACAATATGTGGAACCGCGACGGCATCCATCGCGCTCAAGAGCGTGAGAGTCCCCGCGGTATTCACCTGGAAGTATCGCAACGGTTGATCCAGCGACTCCCGGGCCCGGGTGAGGCCGGCAAGGTGGCATACCGCATCGACTCCCTCGAGCGCCTTCCGGAGTTCGACACCGTCGAGCAGGTCGGCTACCCGGGTCGTTTGCCCACCGAATGACACCTCTGTACGTGTCATGGCCACCGGGGCGTGTCCGGCCCTGAGCAATGCACCCACGACGGCCCGACCCAGTGACTGGGCCCCGGTGGCGGATCCACCGATCATGCGAGTTGCGGTTGGTTGAACTCGGTCGGTGTCCATTGCTGCCGGAACGCTTCAGGAGTGAG
>NZ_JBEXLL010000017.1:0-93840 GCF_040609955.1 Nocardia sp. NPDC004568 | reverse complement strand
CCGCCCGCTTCGGCGGGGGCGGTGGTGGTGGACATTTCTTCTCCGAATCCACTGTCGTGCCGGCCGTGGCCGCCGCGGCGGCCACGGCCTCGATCTCGTCGTCGTTGCCGTCCGCGTCCTCGGCACCGCGTAACGCCCGCACCGCGGCGACACCGAACTGGACGGCGAGTACCGCGAAGGCGATCGGGACCAGGAACAGCACCGGCCAGGACACCACCGTCGACACACCGGCCGTCTGACCGATATCCCGGGCGTGCAGCGCTTCCTCGAGGCCGTACCAGGCGAATCCGGCCGTCACGACGAGCGCGGCCAGGTAGCCGGCGCCCAGTACCGCACGGCGGACCGGTCGCGGGAAGTAGTGGGTGACCAGGTCCGCGACGATGTGCTCCCCCCGGGCCTGCGCCGCCATGAACCCGAGCAGCGCGATGATCGGCAGGTAGATGTACTGCGTGATCTCGAGGGTGTTCTGGATCGGGCCGGCGGCGAACGCCCGGAACAGGGCATTGGCGGTCACGTGGAGCATCATGACGAAGAGCACGATGACTGCCGGGACCTCGATCAGGAGCCGCAGCCGGGGTGGCCTTGTGCTCGCGGCGCGCGTCGATGCGCTCATAGGAACTCCGCAGGATTGAGGGGATGGAATGCGGTGGCGCCCGGCGGAAACCGCACGGATCGCACCGCGACCGTGTCGGTCGTGATCCACGTCACCGAAGACGTGAATATCATTCGCCTGGTTTCGGCCGAAAGTCAAGCTTTCATGCGAATCATTTGCCTCTGACGACCCCCCTGGCGAACTCGGCCGCGGCGGAGACGCAGGTAAGCGACTTGACTGAACGGAGACCGGCGTCACACAATCACAATAAATGATTACCATTATCTGGATTTCGAGACCCGCTACCGCTGAGGAGGTCGTATGACCGCACCGAGTTCACCGGCCAAACCCCTGCCGCTCGCCGATGACATCACGGCCCCCTACTGGGCGGCGGCCCGGGAGCGACGGCTCTCGCTGCAGTTCTGCCGCGGATGCGAGTGTTTCGTGCACCTACCGGCGGCGTTCTGCCCGCGGTGCACCTCCGCCGATCTGGTCTGGCGCGACATGTCCGGCCGGGGGACGCTGTACTCCTACACCGTCATGCACGACGCGCCCGCTCCGGGCTTCGCCGGATCGCTCCCCTACCTGGTCGGCATCGCGGAACTCGTCGAACAGCCCGGCCTGCTGCTCACGGCCGATCTGCTCGGCGCCTCGCCGGACGACGTGGCGATCGGCATGCCGCTGGAAGTGATATTCGAGGAGCTGGCCCCGGATTCGATCGTGCCGCAGTGGCGCCCGAGGAGTGCCTGACATGTGGGACTTCCGCGACAAGGTCGCGATCGCCGGAATCGGCTACACCGAACTCATCCGCCGCAGTCCGCGCTCACTGGCCGAACTCACCGTCGAGGCCACCGATCGCGCCCTCGCCGACGCCGGACTGACCCGTGCCGCGGTGGACGGTCTCGCCACCACCCCGGCCATGCCGGTGTACGGCGGAGAGAAGGGCGATCAGGACGGCGTCGATGTGATGACGCCTGGCCATCTGGCCGGGGCCCTGGGCATCCGCGACCGGATCACCTGGCTGGGTAATACCGCCCCGATGGTCACCCACGCGGCGATCGACGCCGTCAACGCACTCGTCGCCGGGGCCTGTACACACGTCGTGCTCTACCGCGCGCTGCATATGCCCACGGGGCGGTATTCCCACTACACGGCCACCCGCGCCGGCGGAAAGGATCAGTTCTTCGCGCCGTACGGCTTCTCCATGCCGGCCGGTTGGGCCGCGACCGTGGCGCGCCGCTACCTCGACCTCGCCGGTGCGTCCCGGGACGCACTGGCCGACTTCGTCGTCGACAACAGGAACAACGCCCAGCACAACCCGCACGCGTACTTCCGGGGCACAACGCTGAGCCGGGACGAGTATCTGAACGCCCGGATGATCGCGGACCCGATCACCCTGTTCGACTGCGATCTGCCCGTCGACGGCGCGGTCGCGATCATCCTCACCCGCGCCGAACGCGCTCGCGCGCTGCGCAATCCACCGGCGCTGATCACCGGCTATGCGGCGAGCAACCATGTGGGGCCCACGGGGGCGCCGATGACCCTGGAGAGCATTCTCGACGGCGCGGCACACACCGGCGACCGGCTGTGGGACGCCGCGGGGGTCGGCCGCGACGAGATCGACAACGCGCAGCTCTACGACGGTTTCTCGATCTTCGCCTTCACGTGGCTGGAAGGTCTGGGTTTCGTCGGGCGTGGCGAAGCGCCGGAGTTCATCGGTACCGGCCGGGCCCGGCGCACCGGTTCGCTGCCCCTCAACACCGGTGGTGGTTGCCTGGCCGAGGGCCGCCTGCACGGAATGACCCAGCTGACCGAGGCCGCCTACCAGGTGACCGACCGGGCGGGAGAACGCCAGGTCCCCGGCGCCTCCCGCTCCGTCGTCACCGTCTCCAACGGCCTGGCCGGATCGGTCGCGTTCGTTATCAGCCGGGACGGCTGATCAGTCGCGGCCGAGCCCGAGTTCGCTCAGCTCGGCCGCGAACTTCTCCCGGGCCCGCGCCTGAAGAGCGGGCAGGTGGTAGCTCGGGAACAGGCCCTCGTGCGGCGCGGCATCCCGGAGCAGCTGTCGCGCCAACCCGATCTTGTGGACTTCGGTGGCACCGTCGGCCAGGCCCATGTGGTAGGCCTCGAAAAGCCATTTGCCCAGGGGTAGTTCCTTCGACACTCCCAGCGAACCGTGCAGTTGCACCGCCCGCGATGTCACATCCAGCAGAACCTTGGGCATCGCGGCCTTCACCGCGGCGATATCGGTGATGACCTTGCGATAGTCGTTCTCCCGGTCGATCCGCCACGCGGTCCGCAGCACCAGCAGCCGGAACTGCTCGAGCTGCAACCACGAATCGGCGATCATCTCCTGGACGAGTTGCTTGTCCCCGAGCCGGCTGCCGCGGGTGGTCCGGGAGACCGCGCGCTCGAGCATCATGTCCAACGAGCGCCGCACCAGGCCGACCGTACGCATGGCGTGGTGGATACGGCCGCCCCCGAGCCGGGTCTGGGCCACCTCGAAGCCCTGTCCGACGCCGCCGAGAATGTGGTCCCGGGGAATCCGCACATCGGTCCACCGGGTGTAGGCGTGCGTGCCTACCTCGTAGTCGTGTCCCCAGACACCGGTGTTGCGGACGATCTCCACGCCCGGCGTCTCGGCCGGGACGATGAATTGCGACAACCGCCGATGCGGTGCCGCGTCCGGATCCGTGACGGCCATGATGATGTAGAACGAGGCGAACCGCGCGTTGGAGCCGAACCACTTCTCGCCGTTGATCACCCATTCGTCACCGTCGAGCACGGCGGTCGTCTCGAACTCGACCGGATTCGAGCCACCCTGCGGTTCGGTCATGGCGTAGCAGGACACGATCTGGTTCTCGATGAGTGGTCGCAGGTACCGCTGTTTGAGTTCCGGCGTGCCGTAGTGCGCGAGGATCTCGGTGTTACCGGAATCGGGCGCCTGGCACCCGAACACGATAGGCCCGGTATGCGTGCGCCCGATGATCTCGTTGAGCAGCGCCAGCTTCAACTGGCCGTACCCCTGCCCGCCCAGCTCGGGCCCGAGGTGGGTGGCCCAGAGTCCCTTCTCCCGGACCTTGTCCTGCAACGGCGGAATCAACTTCTGCCGCAGTGGATCACGTAGATCCCATGCGTGGGTGATGACCTGGTCGATCGGCTCGACCTCCCGGGTGACGAACTCGTCGGCCCAGTCGAGCACCCGCTGGTACTCGGGGTCGGTCTCGAATCCCCAGCTCATATCCTGGT
Source organism: Nocardia sp. NPDC004568 (assembly GCF_040609955.1). Lineage (NCBI taxonomy): Bacteria > Bacillati > Actinomycetota > Actinomycetes > Mycobacteriales > Nocardiaceae > Nocardia > Nocardia sp. NPDC004568. The sequence goes on along the minus strand of NZ_JBEXLL010000017.1, from coordinate 89,999 downwards.
TCCTTTCTGAAATGCGGACGGGTTCCGGCGGGCGGTTCAGCGCATCGCGGTACGGCCGCCGTCGACCGGGATGATCGCGCCGGAGGTATAGGTGGCGCCCGGTCCAGCGAGGTAGAGTGCCGCGCCGACGATCTCGTCCGGTTCACCGGCACGTCCGAGCGGCAGCTCTTTCAACTTCTCGCCCACCACGTCCATATCCCAGGCCTTGCTGATATCGGTGAGGAACGGGCCGGCCATGATCGCGTTGACCCGGACCGCGGGGCCGTAGGCCTGGGCGAACCCTTTGGTCAGGACGTTGAGGCCCGCCTTGGCCGCCGCGTACGGCAGATCACCCGGCGTGGGCCGCTCCGCGGCGATCGAACTGATGTTGATGATCGAGCCGCCCTCCCCGGCGGCCATCCGGGGTGCGACCAGGGTGGTCAGCCGGAACGCGCCCTTGAGGTTGACGTCGAAGACCTTGTCGAACAGCGCCTCGGAGATCTCCGTGAGACTCGCGTACAGCGGCGACATCCCGGCATTGTTGACCAGGACGTCGATGCGGCCGAACTCCTCGTAGACGCGATCGACCAGTTGCTGCTGTGCGTCCCAGTCCCCGACATGGCAGGCCAGCGGAAGCGCCCGTCGCCCGGTGGCGGCGGCGACCTCGGCGGCGAGCTGCGCGCAGCTGTCGAGTTTGCGGCTGACGACAACGGTGTCGGCACCCGCGGCGGCGAACGCGAGCACCATCTCGCGGCCGAGACCGCGACTGCCGCCGGTGACCAGGGCGACCTTGCCTGCCAAGGGCAGCGCCGGATCCGTCATGGGTGAACCTCCTTGCCGAGGGGGCATCAGCGCGGTGCCATCCGGATGGCACCGTCGAGGCGGATGACCTCGCCGTTGATCATGGGGTTGGACAGGATGTGCGCGGCGAGCGAACCGAACTCCGCCGGATCGCCGAGCCGGCTCGGATGCGGTGTCTGCGCCCCGAGGGATGCCTTGGCCTCGTCGTTCAGTCCGGCGAGCAGCGGGGTGTCGAACAGTCCGGGCGCGATGGAGACGACCCGGATCCCGAGCGAGGCCAGATCCCGGGCCAGCGGCAGGGTCATCCCGGCGACGCCGGCCTTGGACGCGGCGTACGCGGCCTGGCCGATCTGACCCTCGAACGCGGCCACCGACGCGGTGGTCACGAGGACCCCGCGTTCTTCACCGTCGAGTTCGAGCCGCGCCATGCGCTCGGCGGCAAGCCGCACCACATTGAAGGTACCGATCAGGTTGATCGTCACGACCCGGGTGAAGACCTCGAGCGGGAAAACACCCTGGCGGCCCACCACCCGCAGCGATCGTCCCGTACCCGCACAGCCGACGACGGCACGCAGTTCGCCGAAACCCTCGGCCATGTCGAGTGCGGCCGCCACGGCCGACTCGTCGGTGATATCCGCGGGCGCGAACAGGGCGTTTGCGCCGAGACCGGCGGCCACGGCCGCCCCGTCGGAGGTGGGGAGATCGAGCAGCACCACCTTCGAACCCTCGTCGAGGAGCCGGCGCGCGGTCGCGAGCCCCAGTCCGGACGCACCCCCGGTGACGAGGGTGACCTTGCCGTTGATGTTCACACTGTGCCTTTCTTGTCCTCGGCCGCTCCGCCGAGTCGTTCAGATCCGTTCGACGATCAGGGCGTTGGCCATACCGCCGTGCTCGCACATGGTCTGCAGGCCGTAGCAGCCGCCGGTGCGTTCCAGCTCACCCACCATGGTCGCGAGCAGCCGCACCCCGGAGGCCCCGATCGCGTGTCCGAGCGAGATCGCGCCACCGGCCGGGTTGAGGCGGGCGAGGTCGGCATCGAATTCCCGCGCCCAGGCCAGCGGTACCGAGGCGAAGGCTTCGTTCACCTCGTAGACGTCGATCTCGTCCAATTTCAGGCCGGTGCGATCGAGCACCTGCCGGGTGGCCGGAATCGGCGCGGTGAGCATGTACAGCGGGTCGTCGCCGGCGACCGCGAAATCGACGAAACGGGCCCGCGGAGTCAGTCCGAGGCGCGCGGCCTCTTCCTCGGCCATGATCAACGTCGCGGCGGCCGCGTCGGTGAGCGGCGACGAGTTGCCGGGCGTGATCATCCAGTCCAGATCGGGAAAACGCCGCATCGGCTCCTCCGCACGGAAGGAGGCGCGCAGTCCGCCCAGGCTCTCCAGTGTCGTCGCGGCCCGGATCGTCTCGTCGGTGTCGTGCACGCCCCCGGCCACCGGCACCGGCACGATCTCCCGACCGAAATGCCCCGCGGCGGCCGCGCCGGCCGCCCGCCGATGTGATTCCACCGCATACCCGTCGACATCCGCGCGGGTCAGCCCGTACCGCTGCGCCACCAGCTCGGCGGCGACACCCTGCCCTGTCCAACCCTCCGGATACCGTTGCCCGAGACCCACACCCACCAGGTCCCGGCCCATCGGCGCGGTACCCATCGGCACCCGGCTCATGGATTCCACGCCGCAGGCGATCACGGCATCGTAGGCACCGGCGATCACGCCCTGCGCCGCGAAATGCACCGCCTGCTGGCTGGAACCGCACGCGCGGGTCACGGTGGTGGCGGGCACGGATTCGGGCAGTCCCGCGGCCAGCGCGGCGGACCGGGTGATATTGCCGGCCTGCTCGGACGCCTGGCTCACACAGCCGCCGATGACATCATCGATCAGGACGGGATCGATCCCGCTACGCGCCACCAACGCGCGCAAGACCTCGGCGAGCAGATCGATCGGATGGACAGCGGACAGGGCGCCACCGGGCTTACCCCGGCCCGACGCCGAACGGACGACGTCGACCAGCACGGCACTACGCATGATTTTCCTCCAGAAGATGCGGACCTTGTTGCGAACGGAGTCGGTCAGCCGGCGACCGGCGCGATGACGCGCGCGACGAGATCACGGCGCACCAGCTTCCCGGTGTCGGTCCTGGGCAGTTCGTCCATGAACACGACCTCGTCGGGTGTCCGCGAACCGCGCAGACGTTCCCGGCACCACACCCGAATCGCCTGCGCGTCGGGATGCTCGGTGGCCACCGGCACGATCACCGCGCAGATCCGTTCGCCCCATTCGTCATCCGGAATTCCGATCACGGCGACCTCGCGCACCGCGTCGTGCTCGACCAGTACGTCCTCGATCTCGGCCGGCGCGATGTTCTCCCCACCCCGGATGATCGTGTCGTCGGCGCGGCCACCGATGTAGAGGTAGCCGTCCTCGATACGGCCGCGATCACGTGTGGGGAACCAACCGTCGGCGTCGAGCGCGGACCCCTTCCCCATGTACTCCCCGCTGACCTGGGCACCACGAACCCACAGCAGGCCGGTCGCACCGTCGGCCAGCACCGCGCCGTCCTCGTCGCGGATCTGTGCCTCCATGCCTGGTACGACCCGCCCCACCGAGGACAACCGGTCGCGCAGTCGCGGATCGGCCAGGGCTTCGCGATGGTCTTCCGGGCCCAGCACGGCGATGGTCGAACTGGTCTCGGTCAGCCCGTAGGCGTTGACGAATCCGGTGTCGGGAAAGGCCACGAGAGCGCGTTCGAGTACCGGCTGCGGCATCCGGGCCCCGCCGTAGGCCAGCGAGGTCAGTTTCGGCGTGTTACCGGGCGCGCCGTCGAGGTACTCGACCACCCGCGCCAGCATGGTCGGGACCACCATCGCACTGGTGATCTCCTCGCCCCGCACGGTATCCAACCAGGTGCGGGTGTGAAATCCGGTAGATGCACCATCCGGCGGCCGGCGTACACATTGCTGAGCACCGCGCCCATTCCGGCGATGTGATAGGGCGGGGTACTCACCAGCGTCGCGTCGTCCTCGGCCGCGGATCCGAACTCGACGGTGTTGAGCAGGTAGGACAGCAGATGCTGGTGCCGCAGGAGCACACCCTTCGGCGCCGAGGTGGTACCACTGGTGAACAGCACGACGGCCGTCGCGTCGTCGGGCGCGATCGAGTCGGGCGCGGGGTCGGCCGAGCGGGCGAGTTCGAGGAACTCCGCACCGGTGAGTACGACATCGGCCGCGCCCTCGAGTTTCGTCCGGTATGCCGGGTCGGTGACGATCAGTGGTCGCTCCAGTTGCCCGACGAGGTCGCGGAGCTGTTCGGTGGCCAGCCGGTAGTTCAACGGGGCGAGCGGCACACCGGCCCGGGCCGAGGCGAAGGTCAGGACCGGGAGCACCGGCCCGTTGACGCCGACGAACACCAGGTGCGCGGCGTCGTGTGCGGCCAGGATCGTGGCACCACGGGAGGCGAGATCGCCGAGCTGCCGGTAGGTCGTCCCCGCGGCACGACGCCCCATGGCGAGTCTGTCCGGATGGACCGATGCGGCCATGTCCAGAACCATTTCGATACCCATTGCACCACCTGGTGAGAACGCTTGGATTGTTGATGTGCACCCGAGGTGCGGAGCCGTACGCGGCAGCAAGCACCGGGCCCGTCCGCGGCTAACGATAACAACTATGCGCCGGAATTTGAAGAATCCATGATTATGGTTCGTAGGAAATGTGTAAGCTCCGTGATCGGGAACCCCCGGTCGCATGCTGCGCCGGCCCGCCGTCGCAGTAGATACAGGAAGGCACGAGGTGGATCGATGAGGGATCAGGACCCGATGGACGTCGCCGTATCGACGTCATGGCTCGACCACCACGGGGTCGGCGCCGGGCCCGTCACCGATGTCGTCCGACTGACCGGGGGCACCCAGAACATCCTGATCAAGTTCACCCGCGGGGGCGCGGATTACGTGCTCCGCCGCCCACCGCTGCACAAACGCCCCAACAGCGACGAGACGATGCGCCGGGAGGCCCGGTTGCTCGCCGCCCTCGCAGGCAGCGCGGTACCCCATGCCCGGCTCGTCGCCGTCTGCGAGGACCTCGACGTCGCGGGCTGCGTCTTCTTCGTCATGGAAGCGGTCGACGGCTTCACCGCCACCGCGGAAATTCCCGAACCGCATGCCTCCACACCCGAGCTACAGCATGCGATGGGTCTGTCCATGGTCGACAGCGCCGCCGCCCTGAGCCTGGTGGATCCCGCGGTCCTCGGCGAAACCCAGCTCGCTCGCGCGGACGGATGGATCGACCGGCAGGTCGGCCGCTGGCGCCGCCAGCTCGATTCCTATCACGACCTCGACGGCTGGCCGGGTCCACAACTCGACGGCGTCGAGGAGACCGGTCGGTGGCTGGAAGAGCATCGGCCGAACCGGTGGCGCAAGGGATTGATCCACGGCGACTACCACTTCGGCAATGTCATGTTCCGCCGCGACAGCCCGGCCGTCGCGGCTGTCGTCGACTGGGAACTGGGCACGGTCGGCGACCCGCTCCTGGACCTGGGGCATCTGCTGGCCACCTGGCCCGACCCCACCGAGACGCGCACCGTCGGTCTCGCGCGGCAGCTCGACAGCCTGCCGGAACGCGACGAGCTCATCGCCCACTACGCCGCCCGCAGTGGCCGCGACCTGTCCGATTTCGACTGGTATCAGGTGCTGGCCTGTTACCGGCTCGCCATCATCCTCGAGGGCACCCACGCCCGGGCGTGCGCCGGGAAGACCGACCCCGCCCTCGGTCGCCGCTTCCACGGCGTCGCCCAAGCGCTCCTCGACCAGGCCCGCCGGTTCGTCCGGTCCTAGTCCGCCCCATCCGACTGAAAAGGACACCCCCATGGCCGAAGGCCCACTCGATACCCCGGTGGCCTACAAGTACCTGCGGTACGAAACCCACGACGCGGGCACGATCGCCCGGATCGTGCTGAACCGCCCGAAGTACCGCAATGCGCAGAACCGCGGACTGCTCATGGAGCTCACCGAGGCGTTCCTGCGCGCCGAGGCCGACGATACGGTCCGCGTCGTGATCCTGGCCGGCGCCGGCCCCGTCTTCTCCTCGGGCCACGATCTGGGCAGTGCCGAATACCGCGCCGAACGCGAACCCGGCCCGGACCAGCACTGGTCGTTCACCTGCACCGGCGCCACCTACGACGCGGTGGAATCGCGCCTCCACCAGGAATGGCACTACTTCTACGAGAACACCCGCCGGTGGCGGAAACTCCGCAAGATCACCATCGCGCAGGTGCACGGCAATGTCTTCTCCGCGGCCCTCATGCTCACCTGGGCCTGCGACCTCATCGTCGCCGCCGAGGGCACCCAGTTCGCCGATGTCGTCGCGACCCGGCTGGGAATGTGCGGGGTCGAATACTTCGGCCATCCCTGGGAGTTCGGCCCGCGCAAGGCCAAGGAGCTGCTGCTCACCGGCGACTGCCTGGATGCCGAGGACGCACGCGCCCTCGGCATGGTCAACAAGATATTCCCCGCCGCGGAACTGGACGAGCGCACACTCGAATTCGCGCGCCGCGTCGCCCGGGTACCGAGTATGGCGGCACTACTGGTCAAGGAATCGGTGAACCAGAGCCAGGACGCCATGGGTTTCTCCACCGCGCTCGAGGCCTGTTTCTCCATCCATCAGCTCGGCCACGCGCAGTGGACGTATCTGTCCGGAGGCGAAAGCCCGGTCGGGACTCCTGAACTCGGCCTGCCCGATTGGAAGTCGGCGCCACCGGTACAACGGGCGGATCCCTACCGCCCGTGAGCACCGGCGGCGCGCCCGGCAGGCAGCCGCCCCGCCCCGCTCTGCCGGACCGCCGCGCGTGCATCGGGTACGGCCGCGCGGTCGACGACGAAAACGGCTCCGCGGAGTCGGATACGCATCATGCCGAAGGCGGAGGCAACCGTGGTCGCCTCCGCCTTCGGCGTGCGGATCTTCGGATGGCCCGCCGGTCAGCTGCGGGTACCCCACGCGATCGGCGTATCCAGCACCTCGGGATAGTGCTTCTCCTCGTACCGCCAGATCGCGTCGATATGTTCCTCCATGGCCGCCAGTGCCGCGGCAGCGTCTCCGGCGGCGACCGCGCGATAGATCTTCTCGTGGATATCGCAGGTCGCGACCCGGTGCCGTTCCGGATACTCCATTCCCACCGCCGAACCGTCGAGCATGTCCAGCAAGGCGTGGATGAGATAACCGAACAGCGCGTTACCCGAACCTTGCGCGATGGTGTCGTGGAAGACCCGGCTCATCTCGACGAAAACCTCTTCGTCGTCCAGGTTTTCGCGCATGGTGTCGACCGAGTACTTCAGCCGGGCGAGTTGTTCCTCGCTGATCCGGTCGGCGGCGAGTTTGGCCATCATCGGTTCGAGGGCCGTGCGGGCTTCGACGATCGTCCGGAAGGGCGCGTTCTCGAACTGCAGCAGCAGCGTGATGGCCGTCGCGAGCCCCATACCGTCGGGCTGCTGCACGATCGGACCGCCACCGGGGCCGGGTTTGAGCGCGATGACGCCCTGGAGTTCCAGGAACCGCAGCGACTCGCGCAGCGTGCCGCGGCCGATATCGTAGTCCTCTAGCATCACGCGCTCGGGCGGCAGTTTGTCGCCGACCTTGTTGCCCCGTTTGTTGATGCCCTCGACGATCCGCTGCGCGACCAGCATCGCGGTCTTCTGCGGACGAAGCCCTGGCTGTCCCATGACACGTACCTCCATACGGTAAGGCCGCTCCCCGCACCCACTGGAGTTCGAAGCCCCGACAATCTATGATTATGTTTACCTCATTTTGGGTCCGAACACCATATTGAAGGGTCCACATCCCACCAGAAGTCGGCGCTGTCCGGAAACGCGCGCCGCCGCGCGCACCACCCTCGACGCTCGGGCCGTTACTCCGTACGCGGGCTTATGCTTCCGGTCCGCTCTTCTCGCGGATCTCGTCGACCAGACCCCACGCCCGGGCCCGCTCGGCGCCGAGCGCCACACCGGTCACGAACAGATGCAGCGCCCGCCAGCGGCCGATCCGCCGTGGCACACTCACCGTGCCCCCGGCGCCGGGGATCAGCCCCATCGCCACTTCCGGTAAGCGGACCACGGTATCGGGCGCCGCGACCACCCGTCCGGCGAACGCGGAGATCTCGATACCGGCTCCGACACAGTGCCCGTGCAGCCGGACCTCGATGCGGTCGGCGAGCCGGGCCATCAACCGGGCGGCACCGCCGCGGGTACGGATGAGGTGCGCGGTCGCGATATCCGGCGTGTGGCCGAACTCGTCCAGATCTCCTCCGGAACAGAAGGACGACCCCGCACCGTCCAGGACGATCCGACCGAACGCGTCGGCGACGACCGCGGTACGCAGCGCCTCGACCAGGCCGTCCCGTAGCGCCGTCCCATAGGCATTGCGCCGTTCCGGCCGGTTGAGGGTGATCCGGAGGGTGTCGCCCTCGGCCGACAGCAGGACCGGCGGCGTGGCGGGCGGCGGCGGCAGCGGCCGGTCCAACCGGCGCCGTTCGTCGAGCCAGGCGCCGAATTCGGCACCGCCCTGCAGCGTCGAGTACGCCAGCGATTCCACATCGATCGCCGCGGCCACCGGCAGACCTTCCGAGGCACGCAGCACCTGCCCGGCGATATACGACGCCTGCGGAGACCGCTGCACACAGGCGAGGAATTCGGTGCGCGCGCGATCGACGTCCGCCACACCCACGACCGAGCGGTCCGCGGTCTCGGCGGTGGCGTAGGTCAGGTCCAGCGCGGCGGTCAGGGGCGCCAGGCCCGGGGTGATCACGCCGGAGCAGGTCCCGACCGCCGGGCTCCCCCACTCGGCCAGCCGGGCCGCGGCGGTTCGCGCGGTCGCCGCGTCGGCGCCGTCCAGATCGACGAACACCACGGGCTCGAGCAGCGTCACCGGGTCCAGGACCGATTCCGGGAGAGCGCCACCGGCCACTTCCGCCGCGGTAAGCGTGCGCACGTCCATATCCACCGTCCCTGACTCGTCCGTCGGAACGTAGCAGGGGTCGGCCCGGGTACCTCGTTCACCCGGTGTACGAGGACGCTGGGAAGGGCGCGAGGGACAGCGGAGACGTCGGTCGTCCGACTGTCCCGGCCGCGACCGAACCTCGGCGGGTTCCTGCGCTACATCCACGCGTGCTACCTCGCACGGGCACTCACCGATGCCCTCGACCTTGCCGGGAAGCCGCGTCGAGCGCCGACCCCGTGGCCGTGCGCGCACCGCCCCGAAGGCCGCCACAGGAGCGAAGAGCCCGTGCCCACCGCTGATCGAGGTGCGCGCTTTGCGTTCCGGCTGATCGCAAACCTGTCCGGCCGGGAATGGGAGCGCTTGGATCGAGAGCAGCAACCGAGGTCGGCCGCGAAGCGTCGGCCGGCCGTTCCATCCGGGCTGGTATCCGGTCGGCCGTCCCACCGGTTGTCGCCGGCGGGTGACGGCCGCGGGCAACGGGCGACCCGGCGCAGAGATCTCGGAGGAGCACCACATGGCAACGCAGGCAACCGCGGCGACCGACGACGACACGTTCCGCGCCGACTGGCAGGAGTGGCATCGGCAGCAGCAGGCGCGGCTGGCCGCTCCGCACGGATTCCTCGCGGTGACCGGCCTGTACTGGCTGACCGCGACACCGCAGCGGTTCCCCGACGCGCCGGGCGCCTGGTCCACCGGCGCCGACGGTGTCACCGTGGTTCTCGACGCGGGCGAGGAACTGGTGATCGACGGAACCGTCCGGCGCGGCACGCACCGGTTCGGAACCATCCCCGAACGCGGCGGTGTCGAGGCAGTGTGGGGCGCGGCCGTGATCGAGGTCGCCACCCGCGGCGGACGCGATATCGTGCGCCCGCGGCACCCGGACAACCCGTTGCGCACAGGATTCCGCGGTACGCCCGCTTACCCACCGGATCCGAAATGGGTGGTCACCGGACGCTACACCGCGTTCGCCGAGCCGCGGCCGACCACGGTCGGCGCGGCCGTGGAAGGGCTCGAACACGTTTACGACGCCCCCGGCCGGATCGATGTCGAGTTGGCCGGGCAGACGGTGGGCTCACTGCTTTTCCCGGGAAGACACCGGGCGCGCTGACGGTGCTGTTCACCGACGCGACCTCGGGGGTCACCACCTATGCCGCCAATCGCGTCCTCCAAGTGCCGCCGCCGGGCGCGACGGGAGCGTGATCCTGGACTTCAACCGGGCCGTCAACCTGCCCTGTGCCTACACCGATCTGGCGACCTGCCCGCTGCCCCCGGCGGAGAACCGGCTGCCCGTCGCGATCGAGGCGGGCGAGAAGATTCCCTACGAGCGCAGCTGACCCGATGAGCGCGTCCACCCCGCTCGAGAACCTGTCGTTCCTGACGCCGGGCAACTACCTCGACGAGAACCCCGCCGCCGGGCTCGAGGACACCCTGCGGCTGTTCGAATTCGGCGAACAGCTCGGTTTCGACGGCGCGTGGATCCGGCAGCGCCATCTCGAGCACGGCGTCGGGTCGGCGGCCGTATTCCTCGCCGCGGCCGGACAGCGGACCCGCCGGATCCAACTGGGGACTGCCGTGATCCCGATCGGCTACGAGAGTCCGTTCCGGCTGGCCGAGGATCTGGCCTTGGCCGATGTATTGTCCGGAGGGCGGCTGCAACCCGGATTCAGCGCGGGCATTCCACCGCATGCCGAGCTCATCGGGGATCTCGTCTTCGACGGCGACTGGCGCGGCTACGACCTCTCCTATGGGCGGATCGAGCGGTTGATCGACAACCTGCGCGGCGATTACCTGGGCCGACCGGACACCGTGATCCACTCGCCCGGCACTACGCAACGGCCGCGGCTGCAACCACACGCTCCCGGGCTGGTCGATCGGCTCTGGTACGGCGGTGGCAGTACCCGATCGATGCGCTGGGCCGGTGCGCGAGGAGTGAACCTGCTCACCGGCAATATCGTGTTCGGGGAGCACAGCGACGATTTCACCACCGCCCAGCAGGGTCTGATCGCGGAATACCGCCAGAGCGTCGACCCGGCCCGGCCGGCCCGGGTCGCGGTGGGACGGGTGATCGTCCCGTTCGACAGCGCCGACCGCACCACCCGCGAACGCTACCGCGGCTACGCGGCCGCGCGTTACGAGCGGACCCGGGCCCCGCAGGGCGAGCGGCGCATTCTGTTCGCCCCGGACCTGGTGGGCACCGCGGAGCAGATCCTCGATCGGCTGCGCGCCGATCCGGTCGTCGCCGCCACCAGGGAATTGCGGCTGGAACTGCCGTACGAATTCCACCGCCGCGACTACGAGCAGATACTGCACGACACCGTCGAGTACATCGCGCCACACCTGGGCTGGCGGCCGTCGAATGAACTGGTCTGACCACTTGACCTCTGACCAATAGTCGGGCTACCGTCCGGGGTATGGCACTCAAACGGATCGCCCGCCGGTCGGTTCCGGACGAGATCTACGACCAGCTCGTCGACGACGTCCTCACCGGCGAACTCGCCCCCGGCTCGACGCTGCCCGCCGAACGTCAGCTGGCGGAGGCACTGGGCGTCTCCCGGCCCACCGTCCGCGAAGCGGTACAGCGGCTCGCGCGGGCCGGACTGGTGGAGATCCGCCAGGGCGGCAGCACCACGGTTCGCGATCCGCGCCGCTCCGGCGGCCTCGAGCTGCTGCCGCGGTTGATATTGCGCGACGGCCGACTGGACCACTCCGTGGTACGCAGCATTCTGGAGACCCGAGCGGCTCTGGGCCGCGAGGTCGCCGGCCTGGCCGCGCGACGCGCCGGTCGGGCGGCCGGACCGGCGCTGGCGGCAGCGGTGGACACGCTTGCCGACGGAGACGATCCGCTGGCGCGCCAGCGCGCGGCGCTCACTTTCTGGGATCACGTGGTCGACGCCGCCGATTCGATCGTCTACCGCCTGCTGTTCAACCAGCTGCGCACCGTCTACGAACCCGCCATGGCGGCCCTCGCCGGCGTCATGGACACCGAGGTGGGGCAGCCCGGCCGCTACCGCGCGCTCGCCGAGGCGGTCACCACCGGTGACACCGACGCCGCCCGCGCCCGCGCCGACGCACTGCTGTCCCTGGCCACCGCGGAATTCGACAGCCTCCTGCACCGATTGGATCAGACGTCATGAATCTCTCGCACGCGCTACGCGCCCGGCACCGTCGGTACACCGAGATCGACCGTCTCGCCCAGGGGCGCCTGGCCGCCGACGAGGCGACCGCCGCCCGCCGCACCCGGGAGTCGCTCGCGGACGTGTTCGCCTCGTTCCGCCGCGCGCCCTCGCCGTGGGTGATCGCCGCGCTGCTGGTCTCCGCCGCCACCGCGCGGATCCTGGTGGGCGACTGGCAACTCGCCGACGCCCTGGTTCCGATACTCGTGGTGGCCACCTTCCCGTTCACGGAATGGGTCATCCACGTCTGCGTGCTGCACTGGCGGCCACGCACCCTGGGCCGGTGGCGGATCGATTCACTGCTGGCGCGTAAACATCGCGAGCATCATGCCGATCCACGGATCCGGGAACTGGTTTTCATCCCGTGGCAGACCTTCCTGTGGCTGCTGCCCGCCCTGGCGACCATCGCACTACTGGCGCTCGGCCGGCCGGGGCCGGGCCTGACCTTCCTGATCACCGTGGGCGTACTCGGACTCGTCTACGAATGGACCCACCTCCTCGTGCACACCGACTACCAACCGCACAGCGCGATTCTGCGCGCCGTGCGCCGCAACCACCGGCTGCACCACTTCAAGAACGAGCACTATTGGTTCGCCGTCACCACCGCCGGAACCGCGGACCGGATCCTGGGCACCTATCCCGATCCCGCCTCGGTCCCCAACTCCCCCACCGCGAAAGCTCTGCACAGGCCACGGGTCGCCTAGCGTTCGGGGCGCCGTCGGCACCGCATCCGGGGTCTCGGCCCGCCGACGCCGGCCCGATATGCCGTCCAGCGCTGCCACCACCGCGAACCCACCTACCGGGCCGCCGACTCGCCACCGATGGAATACTCGGTCGCGACGACGGGCGATACCGTCGGCGCTCGCGTCCAGGGCCCGTTCGGCCCGGCCGAGCGTCATCGAAAAAGCATGGACCACACAGGGTCACTGATCATTCCCAGACCTTGTCGATACCTCTGATCCGGCCCGGCGTCGGTTCACGCCGACCGGAGATCGATACCCCATATGCCGACGGTGGCAACCGACGCGACCGGACCGGACTCGGACGTGGTAGCGACGACAGGAACCCCGGAAACCACCATGGGCACGGCCGGCCCCGCCATCGGACGACGTGGTCACGCGGTACCGGATGTACAGCCGGACGCGCCACAGGGTAGTAGTGAAGTCACAGCTTCACGGCGCCCGGGCGGTTCAGGATTCGACCTGCACCGCCGGGGCAACCGGTTCTTCTGCAGGTTCCACTCCCACAGTTCCGAGGATGGCGTATGCACCGATTTCCCGGTCAGAACACGAGCACGGCACCGCACGACATCGCCTGCCGCATCGAAGATCTACTCGACGAGCAGGCCCGGGTGGTCGATGAACTGCTCTCCGCCGAGGCGGCCTACATCGAAGCGGTGGCCGCGGCCCGGGAAGCGGGCCTGCTGCGCCGGTCCGAGGTGGCGGAGGCCCATGACCGGTTGCAGGGGTGGGCCATCTCCAATTTCTCGAATCGCTGGCACAGGTTGGTGGGCGTGGACCCGGCGAGTACGCCCGCGGCGCGGGCAACAGCCTCCCCCGGCGGCGAGGGCGCCCATGCGACCGGGGTATCGCCGCAACGGTGAACACGAGAGCCGAACCGATTCTCCCGATGCGTCGATTTTGCATCGTTCTGCGCGTAGGCTGAAAGACCGAACGGCGGATATTTCAGCTCGCGCCGCTGCCGGCAACGGAAGCGGACGGCAATGTCACCGAAGTCGAGGGAGACCGTCATGCTCCACTGCACTGCCACCCGCTCACTCGGGCTGCTCGTGGGCCTGGGCGCGGTATCCGCGGCGATCCTGCTGACCGGTCCGACAGCGGCGGCGGCACCGCCCGCGTCCTGCCCGGCGGCAGGACCCGCCGTCGCCCGCGCCGACAGCGACGGCGGGTCCTGCTCGGCGACCGGCGCGGCGGGTGGCGCGGCCGCCGCCTACGGTTTCGACGGGGCCGCGCGAGCCGACGCCGCCCCGACGAGCCTGTCCCTGGCCATCGCCCAGCACGGCGGGACGGCCACGTCCACCGCGCAATTCCTCTCCGGCCCGGCGGCCGTCGCGGTAGGCCCCGGCGCCCGGGCGACGACGACGGGCGAGCGGCCGGGGTTGTCCCTCGGTATCGCCGGCCCCGGAGCCTCGGTCGACATCACCGGGACAGCCACCCCCACCTGCACCGGCGGGCCCGCCTTCGCCGGAGATTTCCAGACCTGGCAGGGATGCCTGTCCCTGGGCTGAAATCGGCCCCGAGCGCGTGCGCCGGCCGGCAGGAGCCCGGCAGCACACCGTGCCCGGCCGACAACCGGAAAGAGATGAGACAGTGACCCGGTCCGGTACCGAAACCGAGTGGACGGTCGGCGCGGTGGCCAGAAACCTCGGCGTCCCGGTCGCAACGCTGCGCAGCTGGCACCAGCGCTACGAGTTGACTCCCCGGCCGCACCGACCCGGCGAGCACCGCCTCTACACCGCGGGTGATGTGGCGGTACTCAGGCGCATGGTCGATCTGGTGCGCGCGGGCATCGGCCCACGCCACGCGGCCGCGGCGGCCCGCACCGCGGCCCCGGCCCGCCCTGCCCCGGGAAATACGGCACCGATGATGGCGGCGGCCGCCCGGCTCGACACCACCGAACTCCTGGACCTCCTCACCGCCCATATCTCGCATTTCGGCGTGACGGCGACGTGGAACAGACTGTGCCGGCCCGCGTTCGCCGAACTGATCGAACGGCAACGCCGGGGGCAGGGCTTGATCGAGGTGGAGCACGCCTTGTCCGGGGCGATCGCCACCGCCCTGCACCGCGCGGTGCCGCCGGTACGAACCACCGGCCGGCTCCTCCCGGTACTGCTGGCATGTGCCGGCGGTGAGTGCCATACCCTTCCGCTCGAAGTTCTGCGCGCCGCGCTGGCCGAAGACGGCATCCCCGCGGTACTACTCGGCGCCTCGGTGCCCGGCGGCGCACTGGCCGGCGCACACCGCTACCCCGTGGTGGTGCTCTGGTCCCAGGTGCCGAGGACGGCGTCGACTCCACCACTGCCCGCGGGAAGCCGGATGCCGGGACTGCTGCTTCTCGCCGGGCCCGGCTGGACGGCTCGCACGACTCCCGGGGGCGCGCGGCGGGTGGGCACGCTCGAAGAGGCCATCCACCTGATCGGCCGGACCCCGGACCGGAATCACCACTGAACCCGGTCTTCGGCACCGCGGATTTCTCGACCGGCGAATCGGTTGCGCATCGTTCGCCCGCCGGCACCGGGATCGGCACCGGACAGTTCGGAGTTCGCGGGACTGCGCTACCGGGCGCGGTCGTAGACCATCGCCGTCTCGCCCAGCTCGCCGACTTCGTGCCGGGTCAGGGTCCATCGCGTCGCGGGCAGGCCGTCGTCGAAGAGTCGCTGCCCGCCGCCCGCGATCTCGGGGGTGATCATGAGATACAGCCGGTCGATCAGATCCGCGGCCAGGAGCGGCTTGATGACGCTCGCACTGCAATTGACGAGGATATCGCCCGAGCCGTTTTTCGTCAGTTCGCGTACCACCGTGGCGGCCGGCGCGTTCACGATGCGGGTGCGCTCCCAGGGCGCGGTGTCCAAAGTGGTGGACAGCACCACTTTTTCGGTATCGACCAGCCACTTCGCGTATCCGCGGTCGCGCGGGTCGGCACTGTCGTCGGCCGCGACCGCGGGCCAGTAGCCGAGAAAGCCCTCGGCATTGCGGCGCCCGAGCAGCGCCGTCGTCGCCCCGTCCCATATGCGGCTCAGGTGACGCCGGGCCACCTCGGTCGCGGCGTAGGAAACGATCGCGCCCAGATCCCCGGGGCCACCCGGCCCGCTGTAACGCCCGTCGAGCGTGAGATTGATATTCGCGGTGACGGACCGCCGGCCGGTTTCTGTCATGATTGCGCTTCCTTTTCGCTGTCGTGCCCAGGTATTTCGATGCCGCCGACGGCGGCGGCGAGATTGTTCAGTACCTGCTGCCAACCGGTTTCGATTCCGGCGATGAACGGGACCGCTTCGGTATCGGTGTCGGTGAGCGTCAGGCCGAGTCGCAGGTGGGTGCCCGCCTCGGCCATCGTGAGGGCCAGGTCGTAGTGCCCGGTGAACAGGACCGCGCCCGCCGGATCGAGAACCGACAGCCGGAATTCCAGCCGCTCGGGCACGATGGCCGCGGTGACCTCACCCGCGGAGCGGTAGCGCCGCCCCTCGGCATCGCGATAGTCGAGCACCACACGGCCGTGCGGTACCGGTTCCAGCGCGCAGTCGGTGACCGTCATGGGCGACGGAGCCCACCAGGACCCCAGCAGGTCCGGCTCGACCCAGTACCGCCAGACGACATCGCGATCCGCGGGGAGCACCCGGTCGAAACAGAACCTGCGCCCGTCGGCCCACCGATCCCGGTCCGCCAGCGCGGCTTCGGCATCGATCGCGGCGCGGTATCGGGCGATCACGGCCCGCTCCCCCGCCTGCGCCCCGGCGATACCCACCAGATCCGCGAGGCGGCGCGCGAAGGCGTCCAGTGGCTGCGTCTCGATCGCGTAGACGCGGCGCTGGCCGAGCGGGAAAACCGTGACCAGTCCGGCCTGAGCGAGGGTCCGCAGATGCTTGGTGGTCTGCGGTTGGCGTAACCCGGTGAGCTCGGCGAGTTCACCCACCGACCGCGGACGCTCGGCCAACAGCTCGAGGAGACGCCAGCGCGCCCCGTCGCCCAATGCTGAGGCTATCCGATCCATGAATCGAGTATTCACCATAGTGAATATTCATGTCAAGGAATATTCACGGCATTGCCACTGCGCCGCGACTCGGCGGGCGCATCTGCGCGGACTCCCTCACCCCCTCGCCTACCCCCCATGTGGACACCGTCGTCGGGTCGGTGGTCAGCCGGACCCCGCGTTACGCACCCGCCGGACGGACAGCCGGGCACGCGCGTTCCGAGACCGCCCTCTCAGCGACCAGGCCGACACACCTCGCGCGAGGACGGTTCGAAACCCGTCGATCGAGGAACGCTCGGCCGGTCCCCGGGAAGCTGTCGCTGCCGCGTCGTGCAGCTCGCGTTCACGGGCCCTGCAAATAGGCGACTATTCCGCCGATCAGCGCTTTCAGCGCGTCGTCGAGGTCGCCGTAGGTACCCAGGGTGCGCTCGGAGGTGATACCTCGCATCGCTGCCGGGATGAGGGCGGCCACCTGCCGCACCTTCACCGGGTCCAGCTCCATATCGGCGAAAGCGCGCTGACAGGCCTTGTCCCAGTTCGGTTTCCACGATGCCAGTTCCGCGGCGGTGCGCGGATAGTCGCGCTCCAGTTCCGCGTGCTCTCGCGGCAGGGCAGCGCGCAGTGTTTCGATGGCCAGCGATTCCGGCCGGCGCAGCCCGCCGGCCATGGCGTCGATCATGGCGGCCACCCGCTCGTGCAGGGTGCCGTCCGGTTTGATCCCGGCGGGCAGATCCCCGCGCTTGTCCGCGGTGTACCGCAGGACCGCCGCCCACAGGCCGTCGATATCGCCGAACTGGTACTTGATCACTCCCCAGGTGGCGCCGATATCGCGGGCGATCCGGTTGCCGGAGACCGCCGCGGGATCACCGGTGGCCAGTGAGGCGATCGCCGCCTCGAGCATGCTCTCCCGGGACTGGATCCCGCGCCTGTTCGCTCGTCTTCCGCCCACCGCCGCTTCCGTCACGATGGTCGACTTTACGCGCCCTGAGCAGGGCGATCCAGTTTCACCAAGCCCTCTTGTATTCTTTCAAAGAGGCTTCTATGCTCGGGAGCGCCACGTGACCGGCGTCATATACCGGCGCATCCACGGTGCCGTGGCCGCGCCCGCTACAGCCCTCGATGCCTGGAGGATCGCGATGGCAAAACCACCACTGCCGATGGAGCCGACGGGCTGGTTCCAGGTGGCCTGGTGCCGGGAGATCGGCGTCGGCGCGGTCCACCGGATGAAGTACTTCGGCCGCGAGATGGTGGCCTGGCGATCGACATCGGGGCAGGTCACCGTATTCGACGCCTATTGCGAGCATCTGGGCGCGCATCTCGGCTACGGCGGCCGGGTCGAGGGCGAGAACCTGGTCTGCCCGTTCCACGGCTGGGAGTGGAATCGCGAGGGACGCAATGTCTGCATCCCCTACGAGAGCCACCCGAACAAGGGCCGCCGCATCCGTAGCTACCCGGCGGTGGAGCGTAACGAAGGCGTCTGGATCTGGTACGACGTCCACGGCCAGGCACCGCATTTCGAGGTCCCCGATATCTTCGCCGCGTTCGGCGACGGCAAAACCGCCGCGGACTACTATCCTCCGGTGCCCGCGGCCACGCTCTACCGGCCCGGGCTCGAACTGCACCCGCAGTACGTCATGGAGAACGGTGTCGATTTCGCGCATTTCAAGTACGTACACAAGACCCCGTTCGTGCCGGAGTTCACCCGCCACGACTTCTCCGGTCCTGTCTCCTACGTCGATTTCACCATCGCCTTCGACGAGGGCGTGGCCCGAGACCAGGTGAACAGTGGGGTCGAATCGATCAATGCCGGACTCGGCTGCTCGATCACCAAGAGCTGGGGCATGGTCGACAACCGCACCATGCCCGCGGTGACCCCGGTCGACGAGCGCACCTCCGATGTCCGGTTCACCGTGTGGATCGGCCGCAAACCCGGCGACGACAGCACGGAGATCAGCACCTACGGCACGGCGATGGCCGGTTTCGTGATCGAGCAGTTCGAAGCCGATATCCACATCTGGGCGCATCAGCGCTACTCCGACCCGCCCGCGCTGTCGCGCAAGGAATACGCGGGTTTCCGGGCCCTGCGCGATTGGGCACGGCAGTTCTACCCCGATACCGGCGCGGCCGAATTCGTACCGAACGCGAACGCGGCCGGCGTATGACCGCGGACCCGAACCAGCAGCCTTCCCCGCAGACAGAAAGGCCCACCCATGAGCACCTCCGGCAAGATCCGGGTATTCCAGGTCGCGACCGGCAACCTCGGCACCGAGATGATCGGCCGCATCCGCGAGCACCCGGATCTCGAATTCGTCGGGCTGCACTGCTACACACCGGACAAGATCGGCCGGGACGCCGGTGAGATCGTCGGTATCGGGCCGATCGGGGTGACGGCGACCGGTACGGTCGAGCAGATCATCGAGGCGCGGCCCGATGTCCTCACCTTCCACGGCGTCTTCCCCGACGAAGATCTCTACGAGAAGGTCTTGGAGGCAGGCATCGATGTGGTGACCACCGCGGATTGGATCACCGGATTCCACCGCGACACCAACCACTCCCACCCGTCGGGCCGCAAGGTCAGTGAGATCATCCAGGCCGCGTGCGAGCGCGGCAATTCCACCTTCTACGGCACCGGGATGAATCCTGGCCTGGCCCAGATCCTCGGCATCGTACACACCGCCGACGTCGCCGCGATCGAGAACATCACCGTCACCGAATCGGTGGACGTCTCCTGCCACCATTCCGTCGGCACCTGGAAAGCGGTCGGTTACGGCCGCCCGATCGACGATCCGACCATCCCGGACTCGCTGCACAAATACACCGCGGTCTTCGCCGATTCGGTCTACCTGATGGCCGACGCGTTCGACCTCGAACTGGACGAGGTCACCTTCCGGTACGAGCTCGGCGCCTGCACGAAGGACATCGACTTGGGCTGGTATTTCCTGCCCAAGGGCTCACTCGGCGCCAACTACATCAAGTACCAGGGTCTGGTCGACGGCGTGCCGCGGGTGGAAACCCATCTCGAATGGCAGATGACCCCGCACACCGATCCGGCGTGGAATATCAAAGGCTGCTACATCACCCAGATCACCGGTGATCCCAGCATCTACAGCAAGCATATGATCTTCCCCCGCAAGGGCTTCGACCTGTCGAATCCGGAGAACTTCGCCTCGATCGGGATGACCGTCACCGGATTACCGGCCCTCAACCGCTGCGCTCGGTGGTCGCCGCGCGTCCGGGCATCATCACCAGCGCCGATCTCCCGCTGCGCGCCTTCGCCGGACGCTTCGATCTCCGACCGGAGCGGTAGCGGGCGCCGCCGCGAATCCCCGCTGCCGGACCGTGACAGGAGGAGACGCCGCCCGGGAATCGTGGGTCGAGGGCTCAGCCGAGCAATCCCCGGGCAGCGGCGTAACCCAGCGTCGCCGCGACCAGCCCGGCGGCCACACTCCCGGCGGCGTAGCCGATCGCGTACCGATGGGCACGCTTTTCGGTCAGGCGGACGGTCTCGTAGGAGAACGTGCTGTAGGTGGTGAAGGCGCCGCAGAATCCGGTGGCCGCCAGCACTGTCCACGCGGCCGGTAGGCCCGCACCGGTGACCGCTCCGAGGACGAGACATCCGGACACGTTGACCACGAAGGTGCCCCACGGGAACCGGCCGTCGTGCCGCGCCTGGACGACTCGGTCCAACAGGTAGCGCAGTGGGGCGCCGACCGCGGCCCCGGCGATCACCAGCAGTACGTTCATCACGCCCCTCGGCTGCCGGCGCGGCGAGTGAGACCGATTCCGAGCGCGCATGCCGCGACCGCCGCGCACAGGGTGGACACCAGATAGGCGGCACCGATCCAAGCGGTATCCGGTTCCAGCAGCGCCCGGATCTCGTTCGCGTAGGTGGAGAACGTGGTGAATCCGCCCAGTACACCGACTCCGAGAAACGGGCGGGCCAGCGGATGCGCCGGCCGCAGTTCGGTGACCACCACCATGAGGACACCGAGCAGGAAACTGCCGCTGACATTGATGACGAACACCGCCCAGGGGAACCCACCGGCCGGGGTGGGCCAGCACAGGGTCAGTCCGTAGCGGCCCAGCGCGCCGAGTGCGCCGCCGGCGGCGACGACCGCGAGAATCGCGCCATGGGACGCGGCGAGTTCGGCGCGCTGCGACGGGTCCCGCAGATCGATGTCGGGGTCCACGGGCAGTGACCGTCCGTGGACCGACTGCGGATCATCGGGCACAGTGTTCTCCTACTCCACAGCCGCCCGGGCCGGGCGGGGTGGCGGGGTAGAGACTGTCGGCGGAGGAGCTGTCCGCGCTTGTTCCGGTCCGGAGACCGGAGCGGCGAGTCCCACCGCCGCGCGCCGGGGTCCAGCGGCGCGCGCTCCGCTCCCGCCGCGCGGATGGCCGCGCCGGACGCGAGCCGCTCTGCCGCGGGCCCGTGACACCGGCGGGCCTCACGAGCCCGCGTACCAGCCGATCCGGCACGTGTCGTCGACCGGCCGGGCGATGGACCAGAGACGGCGGAACCGGGAGGCCGCGATCTTCCAGCGGCCGTCCTCGAGAACGTAGGTGTCCTCGTATTCGCCGGTGGATAGCGTATCCGTGTGGTCGAGCAGGTTCACCTGACGGAACTGCATGGTCCACTGGCCGGTGGCGGTACCGTCGGCGTGCAGGGTGATATCGGGATGCATCCCGTGGTGCATATCGAGCACCACATGGTCGCCGTCGACCCGGCGCAGGGCGATGGATTCGAAGACGGCGGCCATTCCGTCCGCGTCCGAGACTCCCAGCTCGCCGTAGTCGAGCACGGACCCCTCGGTGACGAAACAGTCCCGGAAACGGCCGGGATCCTTGGCATCGCAGGCCCGGAAATAACGGTGTTTGAGCGCCTTGATCGCCTCGATCGCTTCGAGCACGGTGAGTCGGTGGTCCGATTCGGTTCCGGGTGACGGTGATCCGGGCATAACGGCCTCCTCGTTCGACGGCCGGTATCCGTGGCGCTGCGCCGGCCCCGGCCGAACCGGCTCGTATCGCATCACATCACATCACCACCGCACGGTGCCGCCCCGGCTCACCGGAGTCCTCGCCCGGCCGACCGGGGCATGGCGATCATCCACGCCGCGCCACCGTCGTGCCTCCCGAGGAGATGCCCTACCGCGCGGATCGGCGCCTGCCGACCGAGCCGGCGGGCAACAGGTTCGTCGCGGCGGCATGTAAGGCGGCCGAACGACCGCCGGTGCGCGTATGGTGGGGCGATTGCCGGACCGGTCGTTCCACCGGGCTTGCGTGTACGCCCCGCCGGTTCGCGAAGGTTCCCGGGTCCTCGACACGGGTGAGCGGGAAGGGCAAGGAGTTCCACCCGGGCTGCTCGACCGATGGACTGCTCGCGAAAGGTGGTAACGATGAGCGCACCCCACCGGGACGTGGTGGACCGGCAGCCGGGTACACGACCCGCTGCGCGATGACCGGAGATATCGCGACGCGCCGGTGGCACGACTTCCGCGGCTCACGGTTCTTCCCGGCCACCGTGATCATCGGCATACTCGCCTGTGCCGCCGCCCTTTTCGCCGGCTCCTACACCTATGCCACCGCCAACCGAAGCCGGAATACGTGCCCATCGCCGTGGTCGGGTCGATGCCCGCCGCGCAGGTGGCGCAACTGGAAGCCGAATTGGCGACCGCGATGGGCAGTGCGCTGCGGGTCCATCGGTTCGCCGACCACGCGAGCGCCTCCGCCGCGCTCCAGGAACAGGAAGTGTTCGCCGTCGTCACCACCTCCCCGGCCGACGACACGGTGACCCTCGAACTGTCCAGTGCCTCCGGCCAGACAGTGGCGACCGCTCTCGCGCAGGGGCTGCCGCCGATCGCCGAACACGCCGGGTACACCGTGCGAGTCGAGGATCTGAATCCGCTGCAGGCGGGGGACCCACACGGACTCACCATCTTCTACATGACGATCGCCTCGGTCGTCGTCGGATTCGTCGGCGCGGCGCAGCTCGGGGTCAACGCGGGGGATTTGCGCCCGGGCGAACGCATCGCCTGCACCGCGGCCTACGCGCTACTCGGCGGCTTCGCCATCGTGGCGACCGTCGATTGGCTCCTGGGCGCCCTCGAACTCCCATTCCGTTCGTGGGCGGTGCTGGCGCTCACCATGTTCACCTGCGGCATGGTCTTCACCATGTTCCACGCCCTGTTCGGACGATGGGCGATCCTGCCGACCTGGGGCATCATGATCCTGCTCGGCAACCCGACCTCCGGCGGCTCGGTGTCGTGGCCGCTGCTTCCCCGCCTGCTCGCGACGATCGGCGGGTGGCTGCCACCGGGCGCATCGGTGAATGCCCAGCACACGGCCGTCTACTTCCCACACCATCAGCACCTCGGCCCCTGGCTGGTGCTCGCGGGATGGTCGGCGGTCGCGGTCGGGGTGTTCCTCGCCGCCCAGCGACGATCGGACAATCGGCGACCCGCGGGCGCCGCGGCGAGATGAGGAGGACGGTATCGATCCCCGTGGCGTGGGTGCGGAAGGTCCCGGCACGACCGCACCCACGCGCGGAACCCGGCTCAGGCCGTGAACACGACTCCCGCACCGGGGATCACCGCGGTGGACTGCGGCGGTGCCTGGTATTGCTCGCGGCTGTGCGTCGCCGTAACCAGCACGGGGCCCGCACCGGTCACCACCGGCGCGCTGGTGGGCAGCGCCGCGGCGTACTTCTCCTCGCCCGGGACGTCGATCCCGTTCCAGTGCCGCAAATCGACACTGCCCGCGGCGCCGGTGTTCAGGTTCCGCCAGTGCACGGTGATCCAACGGTAGTTGTATTGATAGTGGTAGGGCGCCGGAACCGGGACCGAGAAGGTGACCGTCCCCGGTTGTTCGCCCGTCGTCCCCACCACCGAGATCGTCTGCAGCACTCCGCCGGGAACGGCGCCGGGGCCGATTTCCGGGCCGGTCACCACCGGGATCGGCAACGGGGTCACCACCGGGGCCGCGGCGGCCTCTCCCACTGTGTAACCCAGCGCCGACGGCGCCATCAGTGCGGCGATCAGCACGGTTCTACGCATACGAGACATACGATCCTTTCCTCGGTGAACAGGCCCCCTGGTGCAGCGGATCCGCGCGGCAGGGGCTGGAGATCCGCGCGGTGGAGCGAAACCGACCGCCCCCGCACGCGCGGTCGACAGTATCCGAGCCGGCTGTCGTGGACGCGGAAACGACCGACCGACAAGGTTTCACATCGAGCCGGCGGTACCCGGCGGAAATGCTTTGCCCGTCTCCGGCCCGTCTGCGAGCATCTGCGGATGCGCTCCTTCGACGATCTCGTAGCCGAAGCCGAAGCCGCCGAAGTCGACGGCTGGGGCTTCGCGTGGCTCGACGGCCGGGCCACCGAGGAGCGGCCGCCCTGGGGTTACGCACGGCAGCTCGCCCGCCGGCTGGCCACCGCCGGGTCGGCCCGGCCCGGCATCCCGTTCGCCCGGACTGGCCCGAGATCCACCGTGTCCTCACCGACGGGGGGCACTATTTCGCCCAGCATGTAGGTCCGGGTTCGGCGTTCGAGTTGATCGAACGCTTCCTCGGTCCACAACCCGAGCAGCGCACGCGGCGCGACTCCGCCCGGGAGGCCGCGGCGGCCGAAGCCGCCGGACTGACCGTGACCGGCCTGCGCACCGCACGCTGCCGGATGGAGTTCCTCGATATCGGCGCCGTGGTATGGATCCTGCGCAAATGCGTCTGGTGGGTCCCCGATTTCTCCGTCCATCGCTACCGGGACACCCTGGTGGAACTCGACCGGGAGATACGCGCCGGACACCCCTTCGTCGCATTCTCGACCCGGCATCTCATCGACGCGGTCCGGTGATCCGCACGTCCGGGGCGCCTGCCGGCCGGTGCACCGGCGACGGTGCGCGACACTGGATCGGTGAGTACCGACAACGGCCCGACACCCCCGCCGGTCAGCGCCTCGATCATCGTACTGACGCTGGCGCGGCGAGTGGAGACCGAACTCAACGCCGGTCTGGCGGCACTGGACCTGACCGTCGGCCGTCTGGGTCTGCTCGGCCATATCTCCGGCGTCCCGGGGGCGTCGTTCTCGGACCTCGCGAGAATGTCGGGGATCAGTGTGCAGAGCGTGCACACGGCAGTGAAGGCGCTGGTCGGCGCCGGACTGGTCCACGACCGAACCGCCCGCGCCGGGTCCGCGTCGGCGATCGAACTGACCGCCGAAGGGATCCGGCTGCTCCGGGCGGCCCAGCAGGTGGTCGCCGACGTCGACGAACGCCTGTTCGGGTCCGAGGCCGACCCGGTACAGCGCCGGATCGGCGCGGCCGTCGTGGACGCGTTCACCGGCGGGACCACCACCTGAACCGGGCTGCCGACCGGCCCGGCGGCACAGCGCGACCGGGAGACGGCCTCACGTAATGTCAGCTCGGCCGGGGGCGCCGGCGCGCCACGACGAGAAGGAGGCTGTGAGTGCCGGAAACACCGTGGTCGCGCCGGATGGGTTTATCGGTTCCGATCGTGAACGCCCCGATGGGCGGGGTGGCCGGGGGACGCCTCGCGGCCGCCGTTTCCGCGGCCGGCGGGCTGGGCATGATCGGTATGGGCAGCACCGGATCGGCCGCGGCCCTGGAACACGAACTCACCCGGCTCGAGCCGGCACCCGGGGTGTTCGGAATCGGCATGGTGGGCTGGGTGCTCGAGCGCGAACCCGCTCTCCTGGACACGGCCCTGGCCGCGCGGCCGGCGCTCGTCTCGGTAGGTTTCACCGCGGAGTGGGCCTGGGTCGACCGGGTCCACGCGGCGGGTGCGGCGGCGGTCACCCAGGTCTACGACGCGGACCACGCCCGCCGGGCGGTGGCAGCCGGGGTGGACGTCCTGGTCGCGCGCGGCAGCGAAGGTGGCGGCCACGGCGCGACCCGGCTGGGCACACTGGCGGTACTGGACGCGGTACTCGACGCGGTCCCGGTGCCTGTTCTCGCGGCCGGCGGTATCGCCACCGGCCGGGGTCTTGCGGCCGTGCTCGCGGCGGGAGCGGCCGGTGCCTGGCTCGGCACCTGCCTATCGGCCTGCCCCGAAGCGCTCACCCCGGAACCCGCGCGCGCCGCGCTATTGCGCGCCCGGGCCACCGAGACGGTCGTCACCCGCGTCTTCGACCTGGGCCAGCGGCTCCCCTGGCCGGACTGCTATCCCGCCCGCGTACTGGTCAACGAGACCACCCGGCACTGGGCGGCGCGGGAGGCCGTGCTGGCCGGCGACGGTGCGGCCCGCGACGAGGTGGCGGCGGCCGCCGCCACCGGGGACCCCCGGTACGGTCCCGTCGACGCCGGCGAGGGTGTCGGCGCGCTCACCCGCAGTCTGCCGGCCGGAGAAGTGATCGCCGCGCTGCGCGACGGAGCCGATCGCCTGTTGGACCGGTGGACGCGGAGCGCCGGGACCGCGGCGGGTGCCGACGCGGCGCCGGGAAGCGACTGAGGCCGGTCAGATCCAGCCCTTCTCGCGCGCGGCGAGAGCGGCCTCGTATCGGTTGGAGACCCCGAGTTTGGCCATTGCCGCGGAGAGGTAGTTGCGGGTGGTCCCCGGCGACAGGTGCGCGCGCCGGGCGATGTCCTCGATGGACGAGCCGTCCAGGGCGTATTCGAGCACATCGGCTTCGCGCGCGGTGAGCACGGTGTCGCCGGCGCTGATGGCTTCCGCGGCCAGTTCCGGATCGACATACCGGCCGCCACCGTGCACCGTGCGGATCACCTCGGCCAGCGTCGCCGCCGAGGTGGTCTTGGGCAGGAAACCCCGGACACCCGCGGCCAGTGCCCGTTTGAGGTAGCCGGGCCGGCCGTGACTGGTGACGATCAACGTGGCGGCGCCCGGCGTGAGCCGCAGCAACCGCGTGGCGGTCTCGATTCCGTCGATACCGGGCATCTGTAGATCGATGACGGCCACCGCGGCCGGCCCACCGACCGCACGGCGCTGCCACACCGCCAGGAGTTCCTCCCCGGTGCCGACATGGTCGACGACCTCGAGATCGGCCTCGAGATCGAGCATCGTCGCCAGCGCCGCACGGATGAGCGTTTCGTCGTCGGCGAGGAAGACCGGGATCATTGTTCCACCCATCGGATTTCGAGGACGAACTCGTCGATGGTCGCGGTGACGGCGAGACCGGAGCCGACGGCCGCGAGCCGCTCCGCGAGACCACGCAGTCCCGAATGCTGCCCCGGCGTGCCGCGCGGACGGTCGTTGCGCACCGACATACCGGCACCGCCGAACGCGAGAGTCGCCGACGTCGCCGCGGAATGTTCGACGATATTCGTCGTACCCTCACGCACCGCCCAGGCCGCGACCTCGTGGAATCGTGGCGGGACGCTCGCGGGATCGCCCTCGACGCCGAGCTCGCAACCCACCGCCGCGAGCAGCGAACGCGCACCGGCCACCTCACCGAGCAGGTCGATCCCGCGGTAGCCCCGGACCAGTTCGCGCATCTGCCCCATCGATTCGACAGCCAGTGTTTTGACCTCGTCCATCTCCTTCGCCGCCCGGTCGGTATCACCGGAGCGCGACAGCACTCCGGCGAGTTCGCTTTTCACGGCGATCGCCGAGAACCCGCGGCCGACCACATCGTGCAGGTCCCGTGCGAATCGCAATCGCTCTTGCGCCAACCCCAGTTCGGCCTCGACGACCTTCGCGTGTTCCACTTCGTCGACGACCCGCAATCCCCACCTGGTGAGCCAGACCGAGGCGATGACGAACCCGCCGGCGACGAAGGTCACCACGATCCCGCTCACCACCGTCGCGGGCGACGAGCCGAAGACCGGCCCGGTCACCACACTCAGTGCCGGCAGCAGCCACCACGTGTGGCCGAGAAACGATACGAGGGCGAACACGGCCAGCACCGCCACATACACACCGGTCACCCGGGCGGAAACGACGGCGGATTCGTCGGCCGCTGTCCGGGCGACCACGGCGGCGGCGGCCCATACCCCTGCCAGCGTCACGACGGCGACCGGCAGGACCCACCCACGCGACGACCACTGCGACGAAACGGCGAACTCGGTGCGGGCCTCCACCGCGAAGACCGCCGCGATACCGGCGAGCACGATCCCGCCGGCCGCCCAGGGCGAGCGCACGGTGACCGCCATGGCGACGACCACCATGATCAGTGCGCTCTGGAAGGTGATCCCGGTGTAGAGCCGGAACTTCGCACCCGCCGGCAGCGCGCGCCACCGGGCGCTCCAGCGGCTCACCCGCGATCGTCCCAGCGGAAACTCCGGCGGGTCAGCGCGAACGCCAGGACGGTCCATATCGCCAGTGTCGCAAACGGGCGACCCATCTCGGCGAAGGTACCTGGGAAATCACGCGCGACGGGATCGGCGAGGACCGCTTTCCCGGCGACGCCCAGCGACACCAGATCCGAGACGGCCGCGAACGGGGTCCAGCCGGCCGCCTCCGCGAGCCGGTCCGGCAGCACCCCGCGGATCGATGTCAGCCCCAGCATGGCGATCGTCATCACCGGCAGCGAGGTGATCTGCGCCGCCTCGGCGTTCTTGGTGAACGTACTGGTCGCGAGAGCCAGCAGGGAGAACAGCACGATCCCGCCCACGAGAGCCAGCACGATCGCGACGGGATCGACCGGTGCGGGCGCACCCACACCGTAGACGACCGCGGCGACCACCGCGGTGCCGCCGAGGGTGACCAGCGCCCCCGGTATCGCGGGGGCGGTCTGGATCTGCCAGTCGGCGGCCTCACCCGTCCGCAGTCGTTTCAGTACACCCTCCCCGCGCCGAGTGGTGACCATCGACAGCACCGAGTAGTACTGCACGAACAGCAGGGTGACCAGAGCCAGCATTTCGAAGGTCTGCACCGCGAGCTCCGCGGAGGCGGCATCGCCACGGCGGCCGATGAAGAACAACGCCACCGGTATTCCGATGGGGAAGACAGTCGCCAGGTAGACGAGCGTCTTGTTCCGCCGGAACTGCAGGTACTCGGCCTCAGCGAGCGCGGCGAGCGGACGGCGGCGGAAACCGGTGGCGGGTGCGGCGGTCGTGGTCATCAGCGAGCTCCGATCGCTTCGGGGTCGGTCGCCGCCGCGGCGGCGGAATCATCGGCGATATCCAGGAAAACCGTCTCCAGGGACGCGGCGCGGGCCTCCAGCCCACCCAGCCGCACGCCCCGTTCGCCTGCCCAGCCGAGCAGTACCGACAGATCGCCCTGCAAATCGTGGGTGCTGACGCTGATCCGGGCGCGCGCCTCGATGCGGGTGGTGGACAGTTCCGGCAGCGGCAGACCCGGATGGTCGAAGACGATGCGGGCCGGATGTCCGTCGACGATCTCGCGCAGGGTCCCGGTTCGCGCCATCTCGCCCCGATGCATGATCGCGATCCGATCGGCCAGGGCTTCCGCCTCGTCCAGATAGTGCGTGGTGAGTACCATACTCACCCCGGTACTCTTGAGCTCGGACAACAGTCGCCATGTCCCGCGCCGGCTCTCCGGATCGAGTCCGGTGGTCGGTTCGTCGAGGAACAGCAACCGCGGCTGTCCGAGCAGGGCACATGCCAGATCGACCCGGCGCTGTTCACCGCCGGAGAGCGACCCGACCCGGACATCGGCGCGGTGGGCCAGACCGACCTGCGCGAGAACCGTTGCGCTGCTCGTCGGATTGCTGCACGTCCCCCGCCACATCTCGAGCGTTTCGCGGACGGTCAGTTCGGCGGGCAGACCCCCGGACTGCAACATGATGCCGACCCGCGCGCGTACCCGGGCCCGGTCGCGGCGTGGGTCCAGGCCGAAGATCTCGACCGAGCCCGCCGAGGGTTCGGCCAGTCCCTCCAGCATGTCGAGGGTCGAGGTCTTACCTGCCCCGTTGGTGCCGAGCAGGGCGAAGACCTCGCCCTCGGCGACACGTAGGTCCACCCCGCGGACCGCCTCGAAGGCGTTCTTTCCGGTGCCGTAGGTCCGGCGCAGACCGCGCGCGACGACGATCTCGTGTCCCGGTCGTCCACCCGGTTGCGGTGAATCGGGATATCCGCTGTTCATGACTTCCACGATCACCGAGCCGGCCCGGAAACTGTAGTACGTGCAGTCATCGGATACCCGTGCATTTCTCATGGCCCGGAGATGACAGAAGTCATCGGCGGTCCCCCGCGAGCGGCACCGGATCGCCGAGCGGCCGGGCATCGACCTGTCCGAGTCGCCGGAAACCGACAGTCCGCGAAGCGGCCACGGAATCCGATTTATCCCTTCCCGCAATATAATTGGACGATGCAACGGCTGGACGAGCTCCGCCGTGCGCACGTAGAATCGGCTACGGCGCCGAACCGATCCCACTCCTCCCCGCTCGGAACGGGAGAACCCGCGAGACCGGCCGATGAGATCATCTGCCGGACCGGCAATCCCGCCCTACCCGCCACCGGCGCTCCGGTGCACCGACCACTGCGCGACGAGTCACTCCCGGAACATACGGACACCGCGCGCCCCGGATCCCGCGAAACCGACGGCTCCCCGAGAGAAACTCCCCCACCCGACCGACCGGTCCGCGCCGCCCACCCACCGGCACCGTGGCCGGGGGCTCACCCGTGATCCACCGAGCCGCCGACAGAGCGACCGCACCGGCACGGGCACCACCTGCCGGAAACACCCACGCAACACGAGACTTCGGAGGTCTGTGATGACATCGGATATCGGCGCACGCCAGGGCGCATCAGCGGATGCGGTCCGACATCACTACGATATCGGCACCGACTTCTACCGGCTGTGGCTCGACCCGGGCCTGACCTACTCGTGCGCCCGGTGGGCCGACGGCGACGACCTCGAACGCGCGCAGCAGCGCAAGCTCGACTACCTGATCGACCAGGCCCGGCTCACCGGTACCGAACGGATTCTCGACATCGGTTGCGGCTGGGGCAGCCTGATGCGGACGATCACCGACCGGTACGCACAGACCCGGGTCACCGGGCTCACGCTCAGCCGCGACCAGTACCGGCACGTCCGATCCCAGGGTGCGGAGCGTACCGAGGTGCGCCTGGAACATTGGCACGACCATCGGCCCGGCACTCCCTACGACGCCATCTTCTGTGTCGGCGCGCTCGAACATTTCGTGCGGTTCGGGCTGTCGCGCCGCGAACGCACCGCCACCTACCGGGCCTTCTTCGACTACTGCCACAGCATGATGCGTCCTGGCGGCAGTCTGGTGGTCCAGACGATCGGCAAGGGCAACCGTCCGCTCGACCAGAACTCGATCACCGATGTGCAGTTCCTGGCCGATGAGATCTTCCCGGAGTCTGATCCACCACGGCTCGCCGAACTCGCGCACGCGTCGGAGAAGCTGTTCGAGATCCGTTCGGTGGTCAACGACCGCCGCGACTACGCGACCACCTGCGCGGAGTGGCTGCGGCGCCTCCGCGCACGGCGCGCCGAGGCGGAGAAACTGGCCGGGCCCCGGGTCACCGAGGCCTACGAGCGGTATCTCGAGGCGTCGATCCGGCAATTCGACGAACAGCATCTGGTGCTGTATCGCATTGTGCTGGGCACCGTCGAGGATCCGGAGGCCGTGTCCGGGTAGCCGGTCACACCGGCCGGTCGAGCAGCCGTTTGGGATGCATCCCGTCGACGGCACCCATGAACGGCGGGTGGATGCTGTACCCCAGCATCCGCCGGATGTTCTCCGATACCGCCCGCACGGTGTCCCGGCCGGTGGCCAGGGTATAGGCCTCCTGCGGCCGCAGCCAGGGTTCGCAGTACTGCACGGTCACGCCCAGGCGGGCACCGGTACTGCGATTGGCGCCGCCGCCGTGCCAGAGCGTGCCGAGATAGAACGCGCACGACCCGGCCGGCATCCGGATCGCTGTCCGGGTATCGGCGCCGGTGGGGCCGCGTTCGGAGTCCCAGCGATGACTGCCCGGCAGTACTACCGTGGCACCGTTGGTGTCGGTGAACGTATCGATCGCCCACATCGTCGCCGCGCTCAACGGTGGCCGGGGTCGCGGGACCGGATAGAAGCCGTCGTCGTGGTGCAGCATCTGCGCTTGCTCGCCGGGGTGTATTTCGATCGCCTGCAATTGCGAGAGCAGATAGTTCGGCAGGAACAGCCGATCGAGCACAGCCAGCACCCGCGGATGTTCGACGAGCGCGTCGCATACACGCGTCTTCTCCAGCAGGTTGTAGGCCCGCCGGGTCCGCTGTCCCTCGAAGGTGTTGCGACCCGTCCGCTCCAGCAGCGGGGCCAGTGCGCTACGGAGTCGTTCGCATTCGTCGAGGGTGAGCAGGTTCTCCCAGATGACGTAGCCGTCCCGCGCGAGAGCGGACAGGTCGGCGGCGATCACGGCCGGATCGACCGCGTCCGAGGCAGTGGCGGTCGCCGGGTGACGACGCGCCAGGTCGCCACGGAGATCGTCCAGAGAAGTGATGACGTCCACCGGAGTCGGTGGTTGCGCAGGGTCCACGGCTGCTCCTCGAGCGATTCGGTCCACAGCGGACCGAACTCGATTGTGTTATCCCTCTGCGCTTTCCGCAATACCGGCGTGCCGCCGTCACCGGCTCAGGGGTTTACGACCGACCGCCCCGTAGAGCACCAGCTTCGTTTCCGGCAGATCGTCGGCGAGCCATCGCTGTAGGGGGACCACGCCGGGCCCGGTGCTCTCGAAACCGTCCAGAAACGACGCCACCTGTGCACGCGAGCGGTACCGGACCTGCGCGGAACTGTTCATCGCGTCCTGCGAGGTGCGCTCGATGATCTCGGGATGGCTGATATCGGCGCCGTGGGTGAACGCCAGATAGCTGCCCGGCGCCATCGCGTCGCGATAGCGAGCGACGAGTTCGGCCGGGTTCTCCTCGTCCATCACATAGTGCAGAACGCCGACGAGCGTGATCGCCACCGGCGCGGCGAAATCGATTCCCGATTCGGCGGCCAGCCGCTCGATCAGTTCGCCGGGACGGCGTACGTCCGCGTGCAACGCGGTCACCCCGGGGTGATTGCCCATGAGGGCGTTGCAGTGCACGAACACCACCGGATCGTTGTCGACGTAGGCGACCCGCGCCGCGGGATGGGTTTCGTGCGCCACCTCGTGCACATTGGGCGAGGTCGGGATGCCCGACCCGAGGTCGATGAACTGCCGCACCCCGGCCGCCGCGGCCGTCCGGACCGCCTGCAGCAGGAAATTACGGCTGAACCACGCCAGCGACCTGGTCTCCGGGGCCACCGCCAGGATGCGATGTGCCAGCGCCCGGTCGACGTCGTAGTTGTCCTTTCCGCCCAGCAGGTAGTCGTAGACCCGAGCCGAACGCGGCTCGTGCGGATCCACCCCCTGCGGCACGCGCTCGATCTCCGGCACCGGCCCACCGGTCCTTCCGCGACCGCTCGCGGCCACCCCGTCGGAATTCATGTCCGCGCTTCTCCCTCCGCGGCGATGCGGACCGCGCGGCGCATGAGCGCGTCGGCCACCGGGCGCGTTCGACGGCCGAGACCGCACGCACAGGCGACTCCGTCCACCGGCCGCCCCAGCGCCGCCTCGACCATCGACAATACGTGCAGCTGTTCCTGTTCCGTGGGTACATCGTGGACGAAGCCCGCGTAGAACGCGGTACCGGAGGCCGTCGCCAGATCGCCCAGCGGGGCATAGAACTCCGGCCGCAGCGGCGGCGGAATCGCTCCGGCCGCGAGCGGGGCGTGCACGAATTCCAAGGGCCGATCCGCCGGCCACTGCCGGGCGATCGCATTGGCCAGATCCACCAGTGGGCGGGTATCGCGCAGGGTGGCGCGCGCCTGGTTGCGCAGGCTGCCGAGACACAGGTGGACCCCGAAACGGGTGCCGGCCGGGGCGGCGGCCGCCAGCTCCGCCGGGCCGCGGGCCAATCCCAGCGCCCGATCGGCCGACCCGTGCACCGGTTGCGCCAGCGCCATCAGCACCAGTTCGGCGGTGGCTTCGAGCTGGACGACGACATCGGGTCCGGCCAGTTCGCGCACGGCGGTGATCTCACGCACGGTGGCGTCGGCGAAGGCACGCCGATGCCGCAGCACTCCGCTCGCGCCCAGCGCGACGAAGGCGAGGGTGAAGGCGGTGGGCATCCCGATCTGCAATGCGGTTCCGGACAACTCAGGAGCTCGGCGCAGTCGCGCGTACACCGGCACCGCCTCCTCGGCTTCCCTCCGGTACCCGAGGTCGAGGGATTCGGCGGTCAGCGCGCTCCCCCGCGGCACCCGGTAGCGGGTGCGGTCCCGGCTGCTGCGCCATTCCCTGGCCCGCTTCACTTCGAGCGCGCCCTGGGCCGCCAAGTCCTCGATGATCGGGCGGATATAGAACTCGTAGCGACCGGTCTCCCCGGTCGGCAGGGTCCGTAGCCGGGGCGCGGCGGCATCGAGCATGGCCCGCATGGCGGTCTCGGTATCGACGGCCGGGAAACTTCCGACGAAATGGACGGCCCGCTTCTTCACGCTCGAATCCTAGCTCTCCCTATGGCAATCGGCAGGTCCGTGCGCGAATCCGTACGCGCTCTCCCCCACCGGTTTCCGCCCCGGAGACACCGCTCCGTTGCGCGCCGGAACAACCACCGTTAGGGTCCCGGGCACATGACTGTTCGCAGGTTTCCGCTCGGCCGTCCGCAGCGATGGCGGCGTACGCGGGGTTCGACGATCACGGTACGCGTATCGGCCGCCGCGGTAACCGTTCTCGCCTTGCTGACCCCCGGTGTCGCGCGGGCCGAGGACCCCGGACAGTGTGCGCCCACCGCGTTCCCGTTGCGCACCGGCGGCACCCTGGCGACCACACTGTGCACCCCGGCCGGCGGCGGCAGCGATACCGTCATGGTGCTGATGCCGGGGTCCAACTACAACGCCACCTATTGGGATTTCCCCCACGCCCCGGAGACCTACAACTTCCGGCGCGCGATGAACGCCGCCGGATACGCGACGCTGGTGATCGACCGGCTCGGCACCGGTGCGAGCAGCCGGCCGGCCAGCACCGCGGTCACCGCCACCGGGGACGCGCAGGCCCTGCACGAGATCATCGGAGCGCTGCGCACCGGTTTCGGCGGCGCCCGGCCCTTCCGCAAGGTCGTCACCGGCGGGCATTCGCTCAGTTCCGGGGTGGCGGTACTGGAGGCGACAAACCATCACGATGTCGACGGAGTGCTGCTCACCGGTTATTCGCACGGCCTGAACGTCGCGGGCGCGCTGGGGATCGTCGGGACCTATCGGCCCGCCGAGCAGGATGCCGCCTTCACCGGCCGTGGTTACGACAGCGGTTATCTCACCACCCGTCCGGGCACGCGCGAGAAGTCGTTCCATTCCCCCGCGACCGCCGACCCCGCGGTCGTCGCCGTGGACGAAGCGACCAAGGATGTGTTCGCCGCGACCGAGTACCCGGACGGGCTGACCTCCACTCTGCCGCCGATGTCCACGGAGATCACCGCCCCCGTACTCGTGGTCAACGGTAGCGACGATGTGCTGTGCGCCCGGGTCTGTGCCGATACGGCGACCCTGCGGGCCGCCGAGGCACCGCATTTCTCCCCGGCCGCGCGGTTGCGCACTTTCGTGCTACCCGGCAGCGGGCATTCGGTGAATCTGGCCCGCAACACCGCCGAGTATCAGGCGGCGGTGCGGGAGTGGATGGACTCGATCGCCGGCTGAGTGCCGCGGCGGACACCGCGGTCAGTTCAGCCCGGCCACTTCCTCGGCGATGACCGCCAGCCGGGTCTGCGCCGCGGACACGACACCGTGCCGCTTCTTGTGCGCTTCCTCGTAGGCCACGATCGCCCGGATATCGGCCGGATCGGTCAGTTCCTTGACCGCGGCGACCGCACGGCTCACATTGAGCCCGTCGTAATCGCCGATGGGCAGTTCCTCCGGTTCGAGCACACCGGTGGCCGCGCGGACCGAACGCAACGAACCCGCGGCGGTGCCCGCGCCTTCCCGGCGGGCCACCTGCTCCGCGCTCTCGAGCGCGGCGTCACCGGAGGCGGTCAGGGCCCGTGCGGCGATATCGCCGGCGTGCGCACCCCGGGCCAGCAGTTCCCCGAGCGCGGGCGGGGTGGCCCGGACGGTGTCCAGCGCGCGCGGTCCACCCCGCGGGCGGACCAGGTGACGGGCAGGTTGACCAGCTTCACGGCGGCACCGGCCGCCGCCTGCAATGGTGTGCGGCGCAGCGCGGCCGGACCACCGAGCGCCTCCTCGGCCAGGACGGTGGTCAGCCAGTCCACGGTCGCGGAATGCGCCGTGATCAGTCGCTGCGCCAGCGCCGCGATATCGCGGCGCCCCGCACTCGTCGCCAGGGCCTTGACATACCTGGCGCGATCGAGAAGCTGGTGTTCCAGGGTGAGATCGCCGAGTAGGGCCTCGTCGAACGGCTGCGTCTGTTCGATGAGCGCCTTCACCACAGCGGTGGCCCGGCCGAGGAAGGGGCCGATCACCTCGGGTACGCCACCCAGTTCGCGAATGGCGGCGCCGACGGCCTCGGCACGAGCCCGGGCGTTCTCGGCGTTCTCGGTCAATTCACGGCGCACTGCCTCGGTCCGGGCCTCCGGCGATGCCGTTCGGCACCTCCCGGGCGCCTACCCGCTCTTCCACTCGATAATCAGCGTCGCTGTGAAGATTCCGCCGGCCCGCTGTCACGAAAAGAGACAGGTCGTGAACAGGTATCGCTGGAACATCACCGCCTGTCCGTCGACCGCCGCGGAGTCGGCCCCGACTTCCAGCAGCGTGAGGACGTCGGCATATCCATCCGGGTTGCGCGGCGGCGCGCGCGGCCGTGCACCGGCGAGTCGGCGATATCCGTACCCGGTCAACCGCACGGACGAAATCCCGCTTCCCCGCCGGGACGCGGCGGTTCTGGAGTGTCCTTGCGATCACCGAACTGGACCACGTCGCACCGAAGTGAACCAGCGGACGGTGGCACTCGGATACGAGGAGATGCTCGGCGTCCTCACCGAGAGCTGGTTCGCGTCGATCGGTCGCGGCTGAGCGATCCCCGGCACCTCGGCCGGAAAGGCCGGTGCTGTACAGGTCGCGTCCCGGCTCCGGTGCTACCGCGGCCCCTCGATGCGCCCGCCGGCTCCGGCAAGGGCATGGACCGGCTGCGCGAGACCATGGCGAAGCGCCGGTACCCGCGCGGCTACGGTGATCGGACCAGGGTGGACAGGAGTCGTGCATGGTGCGATTGGACCAGCTCGTGAACGTGCTGGGCGGGTACGGCGTGCGGTTGCGCTGCTGTCCGGTGTCGCGGGCGACCGTGATCCGCAGTGTCGCGATGTTCGACGCGACCGGTGCCGAGGAAGCGACCGGCGATATCCTCCTCGCCGTGGGCGCCGGTTCCGTGCGCGCGGCGGTAGCCGGGGCGCGGGCGGCCCGAGCGGTCGCGGTCCTGGTGCGCGGGGGCGCCGACACCGACCGGGAAGCAGCCGCGATCGGGACCGGCGGTGGGGTCGCGGTACTGGTGGTCGATCCCGCGGTGTCGTGGAGCCAGCTCGCCGGGGTCGTGTACGGGCTGGTGTTGGAGGGGCGGGAAACCGCGTCCGGGCGTGGTCCCACGGATCTGTTCGCGCTGGCCGACAGCCTGGCCACCGCGGTGGACGGCGCGGTGACGATCGAGGATCCGCTGTCGCGCGTGATGGCCCACGCCACGCTGGGGCGGGTGACCGACCGAGCTCTGCGGGAGACGGTGCTGCAGCGTCGGCAGCCCGCCGCTCTGCGCGAACTGTTCGAATCACGCCGTATTCACGCGCATCTGGCGGATTCGGACGAACCCGTGTTCGTCGAACCGGACCCCCGGTACGGCTTCGACGGGCGGACGGTGGTCGCGGTGCGGGTGGGCCGCGAACTGCTGGGTTCGGTATGGGTGACCTGCGCCGAACCGTTGTCGAGCGCCCGGCGGGCCGCCTTGGCCGAGGGGGCCCGTACGGTGGCGCTGCATCTGCTGCGGTCGCGGGCCAGCGCGGATCTGGAACGTCAGGTGGAATCCGAGCTGGTGATCCGGCTACTGGAGGGCAGCCCGGACGCCACCACGGTGGCCGGCCGGCTCGGATTGGCGCCGGCCCCCTTACGGGTCGTGGCGGTCCGCGCCCAGATCGCGACGGAGCGGCATGCCGGACTGCTGCTGGCCTTCGAGCAGGCCACGTTCGGATTCGGCTGGTCACGGCCGGGCCGCAGCACGCTGTCGGACAACACCGTCTACACGATCCTGCCCGGCGACCGCGTGCGGACGGCCCGGGACTGGGTAGCAGCGCTGCGCACAGCGCTCCCCGGCCGGGTGACGCTGTCGGCCGGAATCGGCGGTCCGGCCACAGCCGCCGATCTGCCGGCCTCCCGCCAGGAGGCGGACGAATGCCTGGCGCTGCACGAACAGGGCTCGGCGGATATCCCGTACCCGGCCTACGACGAATCGTGGGGCGATATCCTGCTCCAGCGATTGCGGGCGGCGGCACGGACCGGCCGGATCCCGGCGCGCGGGCCGGTCGCGGAGTTGCGTCGCTACGACAGCGCGCACGCCACGGACTATGTCGCGACCCTGCGGGCATGGCTCGATGCTCAGGGCGACCCCGTGCTCGCCGCCACGGCCCTCGGCGTTCATCCGAACACCGTCCGCAACCGGTTGCG
Organism: Nocardia sp. NPDC004568; assembly: GCF_040609955.1. NCBI lineage: Bacteria > Bacillati > Actinomycetota > Actinomycetes > Mycobacteriales > Nocardiaceae > Nocardia > Nocardia sp. NPDC004568. The sequence continues at coordinate 51,799 of NZ_JBEXLL010000017.1, read as the reverse complement.
GAAGATGCGCGAGGTGGCCGTGCTCGAGCTGGAAGACCCACGAACCCGGCTGGCCATGACGATCGATCTGGCGGCTTTCGAGGACGATTGAGCGCGATTGTAGAAATCTAACAACCCGATGGGGCGAAACTGTTCTGTGCGGACATGCGCCCCGCCGCCACCCGAGCCATCATGGCTGTGACAGCGCATCGTTCGACGTGGAGGTGAGCATGGCGCGCGCAACGAGTCGGCTCGCCCGCGATCGAGTGGCACGGTATCGGGTGGACGATCCGGTACCTCGCTGAATCCTCGGCCATCTTCCCCCTCCGTGGAGCCGGTGTCGTCGGTACCCGGCTCCACGGAGTTCTGCCGTCGGGGCGGCTCTCCTCCCCGGCCCCGACGGCAGAACTCCTTTCCGATCGAACCCTCCGTAGGACGGATATGACCAATAGCTCGCCTGTATGGCTGACACCGCACGCACACGAACAACTCCGGGCCGAGCTGGCCGAACTGCTCGCCGCCGAAGCCGCGGGGCAGGCCGAGAACACCGACCCGGAAGACCGGCTCACCGCTCGGCAGCAGCGGCTGGCGCGGATCGCGCATATCCGGGACCTGCTGAACAGCGCCGTATTCGGGCAGGACCCACCGGACGACGGGATCGCCGAACCCGGCATGGTGCTCACGGTCCGCTACGACGACACCGCCGACACCGAGACATTCCTGCTCGGCAGCCGCGCCGGTGACCACACCGAACTGGAGGTCTACTCGCCCGACTCACCCCTCGGCGCCGCGCTCACCGGTGCTCGCCGTGGCGAACAGCGCACCTACCGCGTACCCAACGGCACCGAAGTCCGGGTCACCCTCCTCGAGGCCGTCCCCTACGGACACACGGTGGCGAGCGCGTCGCGCCCGGTATGAGGCGAGCTCGGCGATGTGCGAGCGCACCAGTGGGATCACTCTTGTCCATATCGATTCCCCGGCGATCGTCCGAGACGCCCGGACGATCGCGCTACCGATCCATTCCTGGCTGTCGGCGGGGTTCTGGGATCTCTTCGGCCTCCCCCGCGCCGATCGGGCCCTGGCCGGGATCTCGTACGGCACCGTGGACGCCCCGCGCACCTACCTCGCCCGGCGCGGTGACGATCCCACGACGTGGAAACCGGCGCCGCTGCGGGTGGATGTGCCCATCACGATAGGCCCCGGCCCGGGAGTGCTGGAGATCTCCGGCCCGATGAACCGGGCACGGCGCCGCCTCATCGAACGGACCACCCTGGTGATCGCAGTGGCCATTCCTGCCGAACGCCGAGCGAGCTCCGTACTCCCGGAGCAGATGTGGGAGGACGACCGGTGGCACACGACGATCCTGGTGCCCGATGCCCACCCCGCGGCGTTCACGACGGCACGACGCGGCGAAGGCCGGTAACCATCCTCACCCGCCCGCCCGGCGACGAGGAAGCGCGACCGGCCCGGCCGCCGTCGGTCACCCCCGGGCGGCGCTCCGACGGCCGCCGAGATGCTCGGCGAAGTGCCGTTCGATGGCGTGATAGAGCCGGATCCGGTTCTCGGAGTTGGCGAAACCGTGCCCTTCGTCATCGGCGACGAGATACTCGACCGGGACCCCGCGAGCGCGCAGCGAGGCCACGATATTGTCGGATTCGGCCTGCCTGACGCGGACATCGTTGGCCCCCTGGGCGACCAGCAGTGGGGTGGTGATCCGGTCGGCCATGGTGATCGGCGACCGGGCCAGCATATCGGCCTCCTGCTCGGCGATATCGGGATCGCCGACGTAGCGGTACCAGTTGTTCACGTTGTACGCCCGGGTGAACGGCGGCAGGGTACGCAAGAAATTCGCGAGGTCGGAGATACCGACATAGTCGACGGCGGCGGCGAATCGGTCCGGCGTGACGGTGACCCCGACGAGTGCGGCGTACCCACCGTAGGAGCCGCCGTAGATACCGATCCGGTCGGGGTCGGCGTAGCCCCGAGCGACGGCCCAGTCGACGGCATCGAGGAGATCGTCGTGCATCGCCCCGGCGAACTCGCCGATCGCGGCCGTCACATGCCGGCGTCCGTAGCCGAGCGACCCGCGGAAGTTGACCTGCAGCACGGCGTAACCCCGGTCGGCCAAGAACTGCGCGTCACTGCTGTACCCCCAGGCGTCCTGCGCCCACGGCCCGCCGTGCACCACCAGCACCAGGGGCAGGTTCCGCGGCTCGAGCCCGACCGGAAGCGTCAGATAGGCGCGTAGCGGCAGACCGTCGCGGGCGGGGAAACCGACGGGCTCCATGGGAGCCGCCGCGGCCGGGTCCCGGTCCGGGAACGAGCGGAACAGCAACCGGGCCGCGCCGGTGGCATGGTCGTAGAACCAGGTGACACCCGGATCGCGGTCGTGGACGAATGTGACGATCCAGCGCGTCCCGGACAAATCGGAGGAGAGGGTGCCCGGCACGCCGTCGGAGAGTTCTCGCAGCGCCGCGTAGACCTCGGCGAAGTGGGGGTCTACGACCTCGACGTGGGGACGGTCGCCGACGAACCTGGCGGCGAGGACCGCACCGGTGGCTCGATCGGTGTGGACCGGCGGCGGGAGCACGCCGGGCAGTATCATCCCGCTGATGTCGAGATCGTGGCCCGCGACCGAGGCGACGACGGTCTCCGCGCCGGTTTCGTGGTCGATCCGGACCAGCCGCAGGTCGTCACCGTCCTGGAAGGATCCGACGAGCAGACCCTTCCCGTCGGCGGTGACCAGTTGAGGTTGCAGCCCCATGGGATGCTCGGCGCCGCCGAGGCGACGCAGCAGCCGGGTGTGCCCGTCGGCGTCGACGGCGGAGATCTCGAGGAGACCGTCCGCGGCGATCGCGGTGCGGAAGGCCGGCTCGCCACGACGGTCGAACAGGACCGCGGCCGTCGGGTCGTCCTGCTCCAGGTGCAGGACGGTCTCCCCGGTGGCGACGTCGATCCGGAACACGTCGAAGAACAGGGGACGACGGTTCATGGTGACCAACACGCTGCCCGGGACCGAATCGAGCGGCTCCGCCCCCAGCACCCGCGACCCGGGTTCCAGCGGGGTGAGGTCGACGGCCGGTGCCTGCGGATCGTCGAGGTCGACGCGGTAGAGGTGCCAGTCCTCGTTGCCGTCGGTGTCCTGCAGATAGAGCAGCCAGCGGGGGTTGTCGGTCCAGTAGTAGGTGGTGATTCCGCGGCGGGTGTCACCGGTGACCGGTACGGCGTCGTCGTGGGCCCGGTCGATATCGCGGATCCAGACGTTGAGTCGCCCACGATGCGGGGCGAGGTAGGCGATCCGGGTGCCGTCGGGGGAGATCGACGGATTCGCGAATTGCGGATCGGCGAAGAACGTCTCCACGTCGATCAGCGCCGGCTGCCGGTCGGTCGAGCGTTCGGACACTGTCATGGACTGCTCCTACTCGTTGGTGACAACAGCAATCAGACACTGTGCCGCTACGGCACACTCAAACCTGAATTCGGAGACTCTTCGCCGGTGCGGTGAGACGGACGAAACTGAGCAGCCGCCGGCGGAACGAGAGTACAGCCGACGCCCGGAACCGATACCGGCACAGAGATGAGCGTCCACCACACGACAACAATCCACGATGACACGCGCTACATATTCCACACGGCGTGCGGGAGTTCGACAACACCCTGGTGGACAACGCTCAGCACTCACTATCGCTGCGCGTTGTTGCGGCAACCGAGCCTGGGTCAGCTCGCTGAGGAGTACATGTCGACCACCGTCTCGCCGTCGGCGTCGACCCTGGACCCACCCGCGGGATCGGAAGCACATCACGCTGATGTGATCCGCGCGGCGCTGCCGGTGATCGCGCAACCTATCGACGACGTCACCGCCCTGTTCTACTGCGCACCGCATCGGCTTTCAGCTATCGCGGCCGATCAGCTGCCGCCCCCACCGCCACCGCATCCGCCACCGCCACCGCCACCGCCGCAGGAGGTGCTGCCGGAACAATCGGAGACACCACCGGACGAGTCGATATCCCGACCACCGTTGCCGCCCTGGTTGCCCGCCTGCCAGCCGGCACGGCGGGAACTCTCGATCTCCGGCAGCTCGCGCCGGTCCCGCACTTCGTCCAACCGTTCAGCCCACCGGAGCAGGACCATCGACACCTTCGCGCTGACCACCAGCGACCCGATGATCCAGAGAAAAAAGAGGAAGCCCGCTTCACCATCCTCGAAAACGAAGAGCAAACCCGCATCTACGCAGCCGACCAGAAGCACACAGAAGACGATTGCCACCGCCGACGAATACATTTTCCCACCCCTCCGGTCGCCCCAGCAGTGATTCTACCGAGCATCCGCAATGTCGAACCCGCCGATGAACGGGAGCGAACAACGACCGCCCGGACGCGGGGCCTCGATCTGCCGTCACGGGGTCCGTGCCGGCGACTCGGACGGGTGGCCGAGCATGTACGCCATACCCGGCTGTCGCGCCCGGGGTCATTCCACCAGCGCCTCGAACATCTGGGTCATTCCACCAGCGCCTCGAACATCTGGTGGGCGATGTCGTTGTACCGGAGCCGCTGCCATCGCCGCGCCCCGGAGCCCGGATCCGCTCCGGTGATGCGCTCCCACTCGGTGATGCTGGCATCCTCCACCGCGACCGTCACAGATGCGCGCGGCGCGCGCTGGAAATACTGTTCCGCTGCCATGATGGAGGCGCTGTGGCAGACCAGGATGACGATCCCGCCAGCATGCCGCTCGGCGATGCGCTCCAGGCACGCACCCATCTGCCGAATCGGAGCCGACCGGCGACAGGTACTACTCGCGTGTCGTTCGCGGGCGCTGTCGGAGGCGGGCAGTTCACACGAAAGTGGCAGGCCCAGCGCTCGGGCGATGAGTTGTGCGGTCTGCACCGCGCAGGTGAGGGGCGTCGAATACACCGCGCTGATCGCTTCCTCACCGATCACGAGTCTGTTGGCCACGCCCAGGGCCTGACGGTAACCACGGGGTGAGAGCCCCGGCCCGCCGTAAGGGCCTTCGATATCGTCACGCGCGTGATCACCGGTCGCCCCGTGGCAGATCATGATCATCCGCACACCCCGGCTCTCGTCGCGGCCGATCACCTCGCGCCACGGTGCCGCATCGACCGGGCGCCGGCCGGTGGGCAGGGGGATATCGCCGCAGGCACCGATTCCGGCGGGCAAGTGGTCGTCACGGAGGCCCGCGCTCGATCCGAGATCGACCTGCGCTGTCGATTCTGTGATCGGCAGTACTTCCCTCATCGCAGACACCATTCCTGTACGCACCGGCCGCCGGGGCGATCGCTCGCCCGGCGACGAGATTCCGGCCGCCGACCGAGCGCGTGTTCATCGCAGTCGTACGACACGACAGCAGTACGCGCCGGCGCCGGTCTCAATACCCGACTTCGTGGACGACCACCTCGGCACGCGCCCGCAGCACCCTGCTGCACACCGAACCGCCGGACAGATGGCCGGGCAAGGTGATCACCGAGTGCGCTGCGGCTCGCCGGCATTCCTGGACGAGGTCGATGAAGACCGGCGGCAGGACACCGTTCGGGGACGGGGGCTCGTGGAAAACCGTGCCGAGTTCGTAGCCCAGCGCTGTCGCGGCAGCACGCAATGTCGTTTCCGCCGTGGCACCGTCGCTGCCGCCGACCAGGTCATCGCGCAGATACCCGTAGGCGAGAGGCGGTAGTGCAGTCATATCACACCCGTTCCGGATCGACGGCCCCGGAGACACTCGACTCCCTCGGCCGGTTGCATATTTCGTCGCAGCCTCACCCGCACAGTGGAACTCGGCTCTCGTACACCGCATATCCGGTCGACGACCCCGACCCGCCGGGCATCATCACCCGGCCCGCGTCCGCGTTCGCCGCGGACCGGGAAGGCCGTCGTCGTCTCCCACCGGCACCACACGCCGCGGAGATCCGTATCGGCTTCCGCATCGCACCGGTCACTCAACGGTCGTCGCGTAGGTAGACATCTCGCATCGGGTAGGTAGCGTTTTTCTCGTCGCTGTACCCGATACCGGGCCGGTGGGGCGGCATCCGGAGCAGCGCTACCACCGGCGCGGAGGGCCTCCCGGGACGTAACGATCGTCGCGGGCCGACCGGGGCGGGACCGGCCGCCGATGCGGGGCCGGCACCGCCGCATCCGCGCCGGGTCCGCAGGTCCCCGACCCGCGTATCGAGGCTCGGCAGCGGCCGTTGTCCCGAGGACAGCAGGTCCGGCACAGTGACGGTTTCCGCACCTTCCACTTCGACTATTCTGCAGTGCTATGTCGCCAGGACGTGCTGCTGCTCCGGGGCCGCCACTCGCGGCTGCCAGCGACTTCGTGGGCAGGGAAAAGAAGCTGGAGAAAATCGGCATGGCATTGCTGGGCGGGACCCGCCTGGTGACATTGATCGGTGCCGGCGGCATCGGGAAGACCCGACTGGCGACCGAGGCCGTCCACCGGTTCCACAAGGCGCGGCGGGTCCCGGTGCACTGGGTCCGGTTGGCGGTGCTGCCCCGCGGCGCCGATGCGGCGGCGGTCGAGGAACAGATCGCGGGCTCGGTGATCGAGGCCGACTTCTCCGGGAGGTCGGCGTGGGACGCGGTGCTGGACGCGCTGGGTCGCCGCGACGCACCCGGACGGAATCGGCAGACGATCCTGGTGATGGACAATTGCGAGCACGTGCTCGACGGTGCGGGCCGAGTGATCGCCGACCTGCTGGATGCCGCGCCCGGACTCACTGTGCTGGCCACCAGCCGGAGGCGATCGGGTGGGTCGACGAGCAACTGATCCCGGTTCCGGCACTGTCGCAGAAACAAGCGCTGACGCTGTTCCGGGCCCGCGCGGGGCTGGTCGGATACACCCTCACCGACAGCGAGACCGACCAGGCGGCGGCGATCTGCCGGCATGTGAACAATCACCCCCTCTATATCCGGCTGGCGGCCGCGCGGCTGTCGCGCCGGCCACTGCCGATGATCCTGCGCGACCTCAGTGGTGAAGCCGGAGACCGACGGCTGGGCTGGCAGCACGGTCCCAGGGTCGGCGCGGATATCCGGCACCAGAGCATTCGTGACGTCATCGCCTGGTCCTACGATCTCTGCCGCGATAAGGAACGGCTCCTGTTCGACCGCCTGTCGGTCTTCGCGGCCGGCTACGACGCCGACCCCGAGAACGCCGACGCACCCGGACAGGACGCGGGCGCCGAACTGGAGGCCATCGAGGCGGTCTGCGCCGACGACGACCCGGAAAGCGCGCACGGGTTGTCCCGGGCCGAGATCGAAGGCCTGCTCGACCGACTGGTCGACCAATCCTTGGTTTCGGTCCACTTGACCACGTCCACCGTGCGCTATTCGCTGCCGGAGACCATCCGGGTCTTCGCCCAGCAGCGGATGGCCGAGTACGGCGAGGAAGCCGACCGGCTGGCCGGCCGGCACCGCCGCTACTACCGGGACAAGGTCGCCGCCGCCCGGGCCGGATGGTTCGGCCCCGGTGAGCAGGAACTGCTGGATTGGGCGCGGGCGGCCTGGGGCAACCTGCTGTGTGCCGTGGAGAGCAGTATCGCCGCCCCGGGGGAAGCCGTGGTCGGGCTGGAGATCGCTGCGGGCCTGATAGCGCTGCGTATACCCTTCTTCAGCGGTTCGCTGCGCGAATCGCGCCGGTGGGCGGAGCGCACACTCGCCGCCACCTGGACCCTCGACCCCCGGCCGGTGCCGTTGCAGGTCCGGGCGATGTCGCTGATCGCCTGGGTCAGTATGTGCCAGGGGCTGCACGAGGACGCCGCACGGATCCTCGACGACTGCGTCGCGCTCTGCGTGCCCGACCCCGAGGCCCGGGCCGGTTGGCGCGAGCAGGCCGACCGAGATCTCGATCTGCCCGGCGAGGTGGAGTTCGCCAGAGGCGCCGAGCTGATGCTGCGACACCGCGATCTCCGTGCCGTTCCGGTGCTGGTCCGGGCGCAGCGGCGATTCACCGCTGAGGGGGAAGCGGGCGGGGCGGCGATGAGTGAACTGTTCGAAGCTCTGACCACGGCTTTCTACGGCACGCGCGAACAGGCGCTGGAAACCTGCCGCCGTCATCTGGACAACGCTGAGCGCTCCGGGGCGCAGTGGGCGACATCCTGGGCGGGATTGGCCCAGACGATCACCCTGGGCAAGCACGGTGACCCGAACGAAGCGCTCGTCCTGGGGCGGACGACACTGGCGAAACAGCTGGCCATGCGCGACCGCTGGGGCGCGGTATGGGCGGTGCACATCCAGGCCTGGGTCTCGGCGCGTATCCTCGACGCCGCCGAAGACCGACACTCCGATACCGCGAAGGCGCGGGCACGCGATATCGCGCGGCTGCTCGGCGGCAGCGCCACGCTGCGCCGCGGGCTCGGTGTCGACATCGCCAATCTCGGACCGTTCGCCGACGATACCGACCGCGCCGCCGAAACCGCCCGGTCGGTGCTGGGGCGGACCGCGTTCGAACAGGCGGAGCGGGAAGGCGCGCTGTTGCGGCCGGAGCTCGGCGAGGTGGTGCAGTTGGCGCTGGGCAACTTCTCGATGGACCGGCTGCCCGTGGAGCACCCGGTGCGGCGTGAACGGCCCTCACCATGGCAGGAGCTGTCGACGGCCGAACAGGAAGTGGCCATCCTCGCCGCGGCGGGCTGGACCAATACGGCGATCGCCGCTCGCCGGGGCAGCTCGTACAAGACCGTCGACGCGCAGATGGCCTCCGTATTGCACAAGCTGATGATCGGTTCCCGGGACGGTATCCGCGCGCTCGTACCACCGGACCGGCAGGACGAGGTCACCGCCGAAGCCACGCGCAAACCGGCCCGGAATCGGCCGGCCCCGCGCCGCCGCTAGCCGGACCGACGCGGCGCGGGCGGGGCCGAGCCGGCGACGGCCGAACCGGCGCGGTCGCCACCGGGCCTGTCACATATATCGCTGGGCGGCGCGGTGATTCACCGGCTTCCCTCGACCGGTGGGCGAGTTCGGCGCGTCCCTGCCATGGTGCGGCCGATCCGGTGGCCGATCCGGGTCAGCAGCTCCCGGGTCAGTTCGGGATCGTCGGCGGTATCCCGGTCCGTGTACTCCGCGAGGGAGTGGATCGCCGTGAACCCCGCCGGGTCCCACTGCGCACGGGGCAGCGTGCTCCGACCGGCGACGGCGACGACCGGAACGGGGCGGGAACGGCGGGCCACCACCGTCGGCAGTTTGCCGTTCGCGGTCTGCTCATCGATACGCCCTTCCCCGGTGACCACCAGGTCCGCACCGGGCAGGTGCCGATCGAACTCCAGGAGGTCGAGGAAATACTCGGCACCGGACACGATCTCACCGCCGAGCAGTAGCGCGGCGAAACCGATCCCGCCCGCGCTGCCCGCGCCGGCCGCGGTCGCGACGACCGGCGCGTCCGGATAGCCGCTGCGGGCGAACGCGGCGACGAGGTTGCGCAGGCCGGCGTCGAGAAACCGCACCTCGGCGTCGGTGGCCCCCTTCTGCGGCCCGTACACCGCCGCCGCACCGTCCGGCCCGAGCAGGGGATTGGTGACGTCACCGGCGACCACTATGTCGATGCCGGTCGGCCATGCCGCCCGCGACGAGTCGACGGTGTGGACTCGGCCCGCGCTTCGTCCGCATGGTCGCAGCGGCGCTCCCCGCGCGTCGGCAAAGGTGAAGCCGAGCGCCGCGAGCAGTCCCATCCCACCATCGGTGCTGGCACTACCACCGAGAGCGAGGACCAGCCGGTCCGGACGATATCGCAATACCTGCGAAACAGCCTGCCCCATACCGAAACTGCTCGCGTCCAGTGGGCGCGTGCGACCGTTCGGCAGGGTGGTGAGGCCACAGGTATTCGCGACCTCGACCACAGCGGTGCGGCCGCCGACGGCGATGCGCCCCTGTCCCGGGGTTCCCGCCGCACCCGCCACCGTCACCGGGTGCGGCGTGAAACCGGCCGCGACCGCGGCGTCGACGCTGCCGTCACCGCCGTCGGCCAGCGGCATTCCGTGGCTGTCCACCCCCGCCGCCGCCAAGCCCTCGGCCAGCCGATCGGCCACCTCGGAAGCGGGGAGACTTCCTTTGAACTTGTCGGGAGCAACCAGAACGCGCACGCGGTCGACCTCCTGTCATCGAATCGGCGGGAATGGATCTCAGTCCGCGTGCGCCACCGAGCCGAGCAGATCGCGGACCCGATTGGCGACCGTGATGAATTCGGGCGCCTCCATCGTTGCGGCGTACTCGCGGTGCGGAGGCAGGTCGACATCGAGCAGTTCGATGATCCTGCCCGGCCTCGGGCTCATCACGACCACCCGGTTGGCCAGGTATACGGCCTCTGCCACCGAATGGGTGACCAGTAATACGGTGGTCCCCGTTTCCCGCCAGATCCGATGCAGTTCGACATTCATCCGTTCTCTGGTGAGCGCGTCGAGTGCACCGAACGGTTCGTCCATCAGCAACACTTCCGGGCGATGCAGCAGGGCCCGGCACAGGGAAACCCGCTGTTGCATTCCTCCCGACAGTTCGTGTGGCAACGCGTTCTCGAATCCGCCGAGTCCGGTCATCTCTATGAGACGCTCGCATTCGGCCGCGGCCGCCTGTTTGTTCATACCGCGCATCTCCGCTTGGAGCAGGATGTTCCTGCGGACGGTCCGCCATTCCAGCAGTGCGGCGCGCTGGAATACGTAGCCGATATTGCGCTGTGGCCCACGCACGGGGGCGCCGCCGAGTTCGACGCGGCCCCCGCTCGGATCGGTGAGGCCTGCGACGACTTTCAGCAGTGTCGATTTGCCGCAGCCGGACGGGCCGACGATCGACACGAATTCGCCGCGACGGACGTGCAGGCCGACATCGTTCAGTGCGGTAACCTCCCCGCGCGTGGACGAGAACCGTACGGTCAGGTCGTCCACCGCGACGGCGGTCTCGGTGCGGGCGAGGGTATCGGTGGATGTGCTCATATCGTCACCTGCTCCGGTCACGGCCGGCCGGCGGGTGTGAACGCGGAGTCCCAGTACTTGGCCGGGTCCTCGGCCTTGTCGAGGAGCTTCGCACTGCTGAGTACCTCGACGGTGGCGCGCCAATTGGCTTCGGAATTGGTGCCCGGCGCCTTACCCGCGGTGTCCGGTGTGCTGAGCAGCGGAATGGTCTGCTCCCACTGCTGGAGCAGTACCTGCTGCGGCGGCAGCTGCGGATCCTTGCCCTGCATCGCGGCGACCGCCGCCTCCGGCTTCGCGACGGCGGCCGCGAAAGCCTCGCTCGTCGCGTCGACCATGGCCTGTACCAATTCGGGTGAGGATTCGATGGTGCCCTGGTTCACGATCAGCCCGTTACTGAAGAAGTTCAGCCCCTGGTCCGAATAGCGCAGATAACGGACCTCTTTACCGCTCTTGTTCGCGATGGTGGGGCCCTGGTCGTGGGCGAACCCGATGAGCCCGTCGACGCGTCCCGAGAGCATCGCCGACATCTTGCCCGCCGAGTCGAGGCTCTGCTGGGTCACCTGATCCGCCGGCACGCCCGCCTTGTCGAGATACACCGGGAAGGTGGTGGTCGGTGCGTCGCCCGCCGAGACGGCAATGGTCTTACCCGCCAGGTCGGCCGGTGTCCGGATATCCGAATCGGCGAATACCTGCACGGCCGAGGGGGTGGTCTGGAGATAGACGCCGACGCTCTTTATCTTGACGCCCTTGTCGATATTGCCGAGCACCGCCGGGGTATCGGCCCAACCGAAGTCGGTCTGTCCGGAACCGGTGGCCTGCGCGGTTTTGGTCGAGCCCTGACCCGCCGAGATCTTCAGATCGATACCGTGCTTGGCGAATATGCCTTCCTGCACCCCGTAATAGAACGGAGCGTGCTCGCCGTAGGGGTACCAGTTGAGCATCAGCGATACCGCCGTGGTCTTCCCGTCGGTGCCGGGGTCCTTCGCGTCGGTGCCGCCGCCCCCGCAGCCTGCCAATATCAGGATCGATGCCACCGCGGCGGCGCCGATCGTCGTGAGTCTGCGAATTCCGATTTTCATGCGATTTCTCCAGCTGTGGCGCGAATGCGGTGGTTCGGCATGCTCATGCCGCGCCGACGACCGAGGCCGTGGATCGGCGGGAGGCGTGCCAGGGGATGAGGAACTGCTCGGCGATTTCGATGATCGCGAAAAGGATGATGCCCAGCAGGGACATGATGATCAGGGCGGCGAACAGCATTGCCGTATCGATATTTCCGTTGGCCTGCAGGATCACGTAGCCCAGGCCCTCGTTCGCGCCCACGAATTCGCCGACGACGGCGCCGGTGACCGCGAGGGTGGCGGCGATTTTGAGACCGGACATCAACTGCGGCAGCGAGGCCGGGAAACGCACCTTCACGAACGTTTTCCAATTGCTCGCCCCCATGGTGGAGGTGAGCTCGAGGATCTCGGGATCCACCGAGCGCAGCCCGGCCATCCCGGAGATGACGATCGGGAAGAATGCCATCAGTACGGCGACGAGGATTTTGGGGCCGGTGCCGAACCCGAGCCATACGATGAACAGCGGAGCGATCGCGATTTTGGGGATGACCTGGGCGAAGAGGATGAGCGGGTACATCGTCCGCTCGACGCCACGCGAGTAGATCATCACCAGGGCGACGGTTTCGCCGATCAGCGCGGCGATCACGAAGCCGACCACCGTCTCGTAGGTCGTGACCCAGGTGTTCTGGAGGAGGTAGGTCGAGTTGTCGGCGGCGGTGCGCCAGGTATCCGCCGGCGACGGCAGAATGTAGGGCTCGACGAGCCCGAACGCGGTGACGGCCCACCAGGCGACGACGAGTACCGCCACCAGGGCGAACGGCCGCCACACCGACGACCACACAATGGATGGAGAGGGAAACTTCCGGCGCCGGGTGCGGACGGGTCGCGTCCCCTTCGGCGCGGCGGAATCGACCTCGACGGACGTGACTACCGCCATCTGGAGTCCTAAAGCTAGTAGTGGAGCGGGGTTCGCACTACACCCGCTGGGAATGCGCTTTCCGAAGCTGCCACCGAGGCTAGTGTGACCGGACCCACAGTGTCAAGGGTTTCGGATCGACCCAGGTCAGACCGCTCGCAAAACGCTGCTGTCGCGCAGGATCACCCGGCCGGGCACGAATTCGTGGGTGCGCGCCGCGGTGGCGGAGTCGTCGAGCGCGAGCGCCACGGCCCGCTCGCCGATATCGACCAGCGACAGCGCGACCGTCGACAGACCGGGTACGTGATCCCGCAGGGTCGGGATATCGTCGAACCCGGCGACACAGACATCGTCGGGCACCGCGAGGCCGAGTTCACGCCACGCCGCGATCGCCCCGATCGCCATCACGTCGCTCACGGCGAAAACGCAGGGCCGGACAGCGCCGGACTGCCCGGACCGCAGGTCCAACGCGGCGGCGAGGCGACGAGCGGCACTGAAGCCACCGTCACGGGAGAAGTCCCCCGCGATCTCCACCAGCGGCGTCACGCCTCGCGTCGCGAGCGCTTCGACGAAGCCGTTGCGCCGGTCGACCGCGGTTCTGATATGTCCCGGCCCGCCGATGACAGCGAAATCCCGATGCCCCTGCTCGAGCAGCGAGTACGCCAATTGTGCCGAGGCACTGCGGTTTTCGGGCTCCACGGCGGCACCGAAGGACAGCGGTTGCCCGATCACGACGACCTTGCCGCTGTTGTCCAGATATCGCGCGCACTCCTTCTCGAGGTCACGGTCGAGATCTCCGCTCTGACGCGAACCCGCCAGGATGATCGCGTCGGCCCGGTGCGAGATGAAGGTGCTCACGGATTCGCGTTCGATATCGAAATCGCGTTGCGTACTGGCCAGCAGGACGAGTTTGCCCGCCCGGCGCGCCGCCGTCTGGACACCCTGCACGATCGAGGAGAAGTAGGGATCGGCGATATCGTGCACCACGAGCCCGATGAGCCCGGTCGAGGACCGCGCGAGGGCTTGGGCCTGGGCATTCGGCACGTATCCCAGCTCGGCGGCGGCGGCGCGCACCCGGTCTGCGACACCTTCGCCGGGAACCCGTGACGAGCCGTTGAGCACGCGGGACGCGGTCGCCTGGGAGACGCCCGCCCGGGTCGCGACGTCTTGCAATCTCACAGCCGCCATGGCTTCGTTCCTCGTTCTCTCGGTACACGTGGGGGGTTGACCGGACTTCGGGACTAGCATAGCTTGGAAAGCGCATTCCGGCGCTGACTCGTCCACTCGATGTGTGCGGCTCCTCCGCACCGTCCACGACCCATTCTGCGGTCGTCGGCCCCGCAAATCAGAAGAGGCACAGACAATGCCCGATCCCACTCCCCCACGCACGCTCCGCATCGCCATGAACGGCGTCACCGGTCGCATGGGTTACCGGCAGCACCTGGTGCGATCGATCCTGCCGATCCGCGACGGCGGCGGGTTGCTGCTCCCGGACGGCACTCGGGTCCTGGTGGAGCCGGTCCTCGTCGGCCGCGATCCCGCCAAACTCGCCGAACTCGCCGAACAGCACGGTATCGCCGAGTGGAGCACCGACGCCGCCGCCGTCATCGCCGATCCGTCCATCGACATCTACTTCGACGCGCAGGTCACCTCGCGTCGCGCCGAGGCGCTCGCGGCAGCGATGAAGGCGGGCAAACACGTCTTCACCGAGAAGCCGACCGCCGAGACGCTGACCGAGGCGGTCGAACTCGCCAGGGTGGCCGCGGACGCCGGCATCACCGCGGGAGTCGTACACGACAAGCTGTACCTGCCCGGCCTGGTGAAGTTGCGCAGACTCGTCGACGAAGGCTTTTTCGGCCGGATCCTCTCGCTACGCGGCGAATTCGGCTACTGGGTCTTCGAGGGCGACGGCCAACCCGCCCAGCGACCCAGCTGGAACTACCGGTCCGAGGACGGCGGCGGCATCGTCGTCGATATGTTCTGTCACTGGAACTACGTGCTCGAGGGGCTGCTCGGCAAGGTCGAGGCGGTCACCGCGAAGGCGACGACCCATATCCCCACCCGATGGGACGAACAGGGGAAGCCGTATCCGGCCACCGCCGACGACGCCGCCTACGGGATCTTCGAGATGGAGAACGGCGTCGTCGCACAGATCAACTCCTCGTGGGCGGTGCGCGTGTACCGCGATGAGCTCGTCGAGTTCCAGATCGACGGAACGCACGGCTCAGCCGTCGCCGGCCTGCGCAAATGCGTCGCGCAGCATCGCTCGCACACACCCAAACCGGTCTGGAATCCGGACCTCCCGGTCACCGAGCCGTTCCGTGAGCAATGGCTGGAAGTGCCCGCGAACGCGGATCTGGACAACGGTTTCAAGTTGCAGTGGGAGGAGTTCCTCACCGACGTGGTGAACCGACGACCGCACCGCTACGGGCTGCTCTCCGCCGCCCGCGGCGTGCAGCTGGCCGAACTGGGGCTGCGCAGCTCCGCCGAGGGCCGGCGGATCGAGATCCCGGAGGTGACGCTGTGACCGCGACATCCACCGGTGTGTCGGTCGCACTGCCCACGGACGGCCGGCTCGAGCCGTACGTTCTCGGCGCGCCGGGTGAGTGGACGCGTCCGGCGCGGCCGATCACCTCTCGCGTGGCCTTCGCTGCCGCGCATGTGATTCCGCGGGTGACCGGGGACAACACACCGGGCGCGCCCGCGGCCCTCGACTGGGACGCGACGCTGGCCTATCGGCACGAGTTATGGTCCTACGGGCTCGGTGTCGCCGATGCCATGGACACCGCGCAGCGCGGAATGGGCCTCGACTGGCCGGCGACCGCGGAACTGATCCGGCGATCCGGCGCCGAGGCGGCCGCGGTCGGCGGCAGGCTCGCCTGCGGCGCCGGGACCGATCAGCTCGACCTCGCCGATCTCCCCTCCGGCTCGGCCGGACTCGTCCGGATCGTCGATGCCTATCGCGCGCAGATCGACGTGGTGACCGACGCCGGAGCCCAGGTGATCGTGATGGCCTCGCGGGCACTCGCACAGGTCGCGGGATCCGCCGCCGACTACCTCTCCGTCTACGAGAAACTGCTGGCCGGGGTGGATCGGCCGGTGATCCTGCACTGGCTCGGCACCATGTTCGATCCCGCGCTGGACCGCTATTGGGGCAGCGCCGATATCGATACCGCCACCGAGACCTTTCGTACGCTCATCGAGAACAATCGATCGAAGATCGACGGGGTCAAGGTCTCGCTGCTCGACGCGGCACACGAGGTCGCACTGCGACGCGCGCTCCCCGACGGGGTACGGCTGTACACGGGCGACGATTTCAACTATCCCGAGCTGATCATCGGCGACGCGCAGGGGCATTCGGAGGCACTGCTGGGTATCTTCGCGGCGATCTACCCCGCCGCGTCCACCGCGCTACAGGAACTCGACAACGGCAATGTGACACGTGCGTCGGAAATTCTCGGCGCCACCCGGGCACTCGGACGGCACATCTTCGCCGCACCGACGTACTACTACAAGACGGGTATCGCGTTCTTGTCGTGGCTCAACGGCAGGCAACCGGGTTTCTCGATGGTGGCGGGACTGTCCACGGGCCGATCCGTACCTCATCTGGCCGAATTGTTCCGGCTCGCCGACAAGGCCGGTCTGCTGTCGGACCCGGAACTGGCCGCGCACCGGATGCGGGTCTACCTCGAACTGAACGGATCGATTTCATGACTTCGGTGGCGGCACGGCAGGAACCCTTCGATCTTGCGGACCCGTACCGGTCGCTGTCGCTGAATACGGCGACGACGAAACGGTGGACCCTCGCCGAGGCGGTGGACGGCGCTGCCCGGGCGGGGCTCGGCGCGATCGGGCTGTGGCGGGATCGGGTCGACGAAATCGGTGCCGCCGCCGCGGCGAAGATCGTCGCCGATGCGGGGCTGCGTGTCTCCAGTCTGTGCCGCGGCGGCTTCCTGACCGACGCGGGTGACGGGCAGGCGGCACTCGACGACAACCGCCGCGCCATCGATGACGCGGCGACACTGGCCACGCGGGAACTGGTGATGGTGGCCGGCGGCATACCGGACCGGGACCTCGTCGCCGCCCGGGCGCGGGTGGACGAGCGGCTCGCCCGGCTGGTCCCGTATGCGGCCGAGCGCGGTGTCCGCCTGGCCCTGGAACCGCTGCACCCGATGTTCTGTGCCGACCGCGCGGTGATCTCCACCCTGGCGCAGGCATTGTCGATAGCGCGGCCTTATCCGGCGGAGACCGTGGGCGTCGTGGTCGACACCTTCCACATCTGGTGGGATCCGGCCGTGGCAGAGCAGATCGCACAGGCCGGTGCCGCCGGACGGATCAGCTCCTATCAGGTGTGTGACTGGCTGAACCCGATGACCGCCGATCCGCTGCTGTCGCGCGGCATGATGGGCGACGGCGTCATCGATTTCGCGACCATCGGGCAGTGGGTTCGCGCCGCCGGTTACCGCGGCGACGTCGAGGTCGAAATCTTCAATGCCGCAGTGTGGGCCGCCGACGGCCGCGAAGTGATCGAAACGATGAAGCAGCGCTACCGGGATCTGGTCCTACCGTCCCTCGTGGATTGAAGGAGACGGGGCAGCCGGCCCAGGACCACAGCCCTGGGCCGGAGCTCACCGCGGTGCGCCCGGTTCAGCCCGCCAGTTTCGTTCGCAGCGCCGCGAGGGTGGCGTCGTCGGCGCCGAGCCCGCTTCTGACGAAGTCGTCCATCGAGCCGAACGACTGCCGTACCTGATCGAACGCGGCATCGAGGAATTCGCGCTGGACACCGAGCACGGGCTCCCACAGCGCCGGGTCCTCGACCAGGCCCTGCTGCACCAGCGTGTCCATCAGTGCTTTGTTCCCGGCGGCCAGAGTGTCGTTCGAGTGCAGATAGTCCTGATAGATCTGCCCGTCGGGTACGCCGAGTGCGGACATCAGTATGGCGGTCATCCACCCGGTACGGTCCTTGCCGGCGGTGCAGTGATAGAGCACCGCGCCCGGTTCGGTGGCGATATCGCGCAACGCCGCCGCGAACCGGGTGCGGGAGGTCGGGTCGGTGACAAGCCAGCGGTAGTAGTTCCGCATGTACTCGGCGCCCTTACCGTCGCCGAGCGCTGCACGCTGTGCCTCGGGGCCGCCGGCGATCAACTGGTTCATCATCACGTAGAGATCGTTCTGCGCGTCGAACACCGGATACTCGGTGCGCTGTATCCCCGCCGGAAGACGGTCCGGCCCCTGGGATACCTCGGTCGGGCTACGGAAGTCGATCACCCGGGTGATACCCAGATCCACCAGCTTCTGCTGTTCACCGGAATCCAATTTCGCGAGGGCGTCGGCACGGTACACAACGCCGAACCGCACCTTGTTTCCGCCCCGTATCGGATAGCCGCCGATATCGCGGGCATTGGGCGCATGCGGCAAACCCAGCGCCCGATCCGCATTCGCAGGGGCCTCCCGCACGGGAACCGCCGGGCCGGCCAGAGCCGGGGCGGTCGTGAGAGGCAGAACACCGACGAGAACAGCCGCGGAGGCTGCCAAAACGCCGCGCGCGGTGGAGGAGAACGTCACGGGTATTCCTTTCGAGCGTGAGCCGAGCCGGCCCGAAGGGTTCCGGCAACGAACGGGCGCAGCACACCGTCCGGTCCGCCGGAACGAACGCGACACGCCCGGTCACGGCCGGGACGGTGGTGCGCCTCACACCGTAGGGACACCCGGCGGACCACGATCCCGGTCTTCCCGATCAATGGGCAGGTTCGACGCGAACCGGTGCCCGGACGCTCCGGCCCTTCCGCCACAGGCCGGTCCGGGCCCGGTTCGCGCGCTCGGTCACCCGACGTTCAGATCATCGCCCCGCTCGACGACTCGGAACACCGCGATGCGTTCCGCGCTGGCGGCCACATCGTCGGGTGCCGGACTCGGCGACAATCCGTTGTCGGCATAACGCTTCCCGACCCCGGCCGGGCTCTGCTCGACCAACTGACGCAGCACCGGGCGGCGGCTCTCGACCGGTAGCTCCACCAGTCGCGCCTGCGTCGAGCGACGACCGCGGGTCAGGGTGACCTGCTCGGCCGCCCGCGCATTCGCCACCCAGGCCGCCTTCGGAAACGCCTGCACGATATAACGCTGACCCGCCACCACCACGACCGCGATCGCGAATGTGCGCAATCGGCCGGTCCGCCTTCCGGCGACGGTCAGCAACTGCATGGGTCCGAACGCTATACCGACTCGTTGCAGCGCGATGATCACGAAGTTCACCGCATTGACCACGCGTCGCTTGCGTTGCTGGTTCGACATGAACGACCCTCTCCGGGTGAGTAAGTGCTTACTCACCCAGGATGAGTGAGTGCTTGCTAGCCTGTCAAGACATGACCAGCGCGAAGAGGCGGACCCGGATGAGCCCAGCGACGGCGGCGGTATCGCCCCGGGCACAGTCGACCCGTCTCCGGATCCTCGACGCCGCCGCGGCGGTGATGAGCGAACGCGGTCTGGCCAATGCCACCACCAAGGAAATCGCCCGCGCCGCGGGATTTTCCGAGGCCACGCTGTACAAGCACTTCCAGGACAAAGAGGACCTGTTCCTCACTGTCATGCGCGAACGGCTGCCCACCGATTTCGTCGGACATCTCGCCGGACTGGCCGACCGCGCGGGAACCAGCACTGTCCGGGCCCTCTTACAGGAGGTCGCCGCCCGCGCGCTGCCCTTCTACCGGGAGCTCACGCCGATGCTGGGCGCGGCATTCGCCCAGCCGGACCTCCTGGCCCGGCACCAGGGCGTCCTGAGCGCCACCGGTCTGGGCCCGCACCTGGCGCTCTCGGCACTCGCCGACTACCTGCGCGCCGAGCAGCGGCTGGGCCGGCTCACCGAGCGAGCGCTACCAGACGCATTCGCCGCGCTCCTGCTCGGCGCCTGTTTCCAGCGCGCCTTCCTGATCGAGTTCGAGGGCGAACATCTCGATGATCAATCCGCGGACGAGTTCGCCCGTGGATTGATCGACAGCCTGCTGCCGGATTGATCGGGCAGGTCCCGGCCGGTCCCGCGCCCGTTACCGGCAGCGGCACAGTCGTACCCGGTCGCTAGTCGAGCCTTCGCACGGCGCCCCGGTCGGCGGACTGGGCCAGGGCGGCATAGGCGCGCAGGGCGGTGGAGACCGGGCGTGCGCGGTCGTGGGGACAGTAGCCGGTGCCGTTCTCCAGCCGGATACGGCGAGCGGCGAGTTCGGCGTGCGCCACCTCGAGGCGGAGCACGCGGCCCGGGATATCGATGTGGACGGTGTCGCCGTCCTCGACCAGTGCCAGCGGTCCCCCCGCGGCGGCTTCCGGAGAGACATGGCCGACCGCCAGGCCGGAACTGCCGCCGGAAAAGCGGCCGTCGGTGACGATCGCGACGGAACCATCGAGCCCACGGCCCTTCAGATACGCGGTCGGATACAGCATCTCCTGCATACCGGGGCCGCCGCGGGGGCCCTCGTAACGGATCACCAGGACCGAGCCCGGGACCACACGGCCGGAGAGGATCGCCTCGCTCGCCTGCTCCTGCGAGTGCGTCACCACTGCCGTGCCGGTGAAGACCGCCATATCGTCCGGCACGCCGGCCGATTTGACCACCGCACCGGCGGGGGCGATGTTGCCGCGTAGAACCGCCAGGCCACCGTCGGTGGAGTAGGCGTGCGCCGGATCGCGGATACAGCCACGCGCCGCATCGAGGTCCAGCGACTGCCACCGCGCCGACTGGGAGAAGGCCGACGCGGAGCGGGCACCTCCGGGGGCGGCGTGGAAGAGCTCGAGTGCCTGTCCGGCGGGCGATGCGCCCCGCACGTCCCACCCGTCGAGCCACTCCTTCAGCGACTCGGCGTGCACCGCGTGAACATCGGTGTGTAACAACCCGGCTCGGTTCAGCTCGCCCAGGATCGCCGGGATGCCACCGGCTCGGTGGACGTCCTCCATGAGATAAGCGCTGCTCGGGGCTACCTTGCACAGACAGGGGACCTCACGGGAGCGGGCCTCGATATCGGCGAGGGTGTAGTCGAGCCGGGCCTCGTGGGCGGCGGCGAGCAGATGCAGGACGGTGTTGGTGGAGCCACCCATCGCCAGATCCAGGGTCATGGCATTGTCGAACGCCGCCCGGGAGGCGATCGCGCGGGGCAGCACGGAGGGATCGTCGTGGCGGTAGTAGCGCTCGGCCAGATCCATCACCGTACGGCCGGCGGCCTCGTAGAGGGATCGGCGGGCGGTGTGTGTGGCAAGTGTGGTGCCGTTGCCCGGCAGGGCCAGGCCGAGGGCTTCCAGCAGACAGTTCATCGAGTTGGCGGTGAACATACCGGCGCAGGAGCCGCACGTCGGGCAGGCCGCCTCCTCGATGCGGGCGATATCGGCGTCGGACACATTCGGATCCACCGCGTCGGCCATGGCGGTCACGAGATCGAGGCGGGCGCGGACAGTGCCGTCACCGAGGACGGTCCGGCCGCCCTCCATCGGGCCGCCGGAGACGAATACTGTCGGGATGTCGAGACGTAGGGCCGCCATCAGCATTCCCGGGGTGATCTTGTCGCAATTGGAGATGCAGACCAGGGCGTCGGCGCAATGGGCCTGCACCATGTACTCGATCGAGTCGGCGATCAGGTCCCGGGAGGGCAGCGAGTACAGCATCCCGCCGTGCCCCATCGCGATGCCGTCGTCGATGGCGATCGTGTTGAACTCCCGGGCTATTCCGCCCGCCTGCCGGATCGCCGCGCTCACAACGCGTCCCACCGGCTGCAGGTGAGTGTGCCCCGGCACGAACTCGGTGAAACTGTTGGCGACGGCTACGACGGGTTTGGTGCCGATATCCGCCGACGGGACCCCGGAGGCCCGCATCAATGCGCGGGCTCCGGCCATGTTCCGCCCGTGGGTGACCGTACGAGATCTCAGTTGTGGCATGCGGTCGATACTCACCGGGAATCGCCCCCCGGCGAAGACGGCGGTAGTACTAGTACTTCCACTACCAGCACTATCCTGAACGGATGGATACGGCGGCACAACGACGCGCGGAGCTGGGCGGATTCCTGCGCGCGCGGCGTGCCCGACTGGATCCCACCGAGGTCGGCCTGCCGCCGGCGGGGCCCCGGCGCCGAGGCGGGCTACGCCGGGAGGAGGTCGCCACCCTCTCCGGGGTGAGCGCCACCTGGTACACCTGGCTGGAGCAGGGCCGTGAGATCCAGCCGTCCCGGCAGGTCCTGTCCGCGCTGGCCCGCACACTGCGGCTGACCGCGACCGAAACCACCTATGTCCTCTCACTGGCGGGTTACGCGCCGCTCCCCGCCGACGCCGAACCGGTCGCGCCGGCGGCACCGGCCCATGTGCAGCGACTGCTCGACGCCCTCACCGGGTTCCCCGCCTACGCCGTCGCCCCGGACTGGACCATTACCGGTTGGAACGCGGCATACGCCGACCTGTACCCCAATGTCACCGCGGTCGCGGCCGCCGAACGCAATCTGCTGCGACTGGTGTTCACCGACCCGTACGTTCGAGACCTGCTGCCCGACTGGGAGGACACCAGCCGTCGATTCCTCGCCGAGTTCCGCGCCGAGGCCGGGCCCCGCCTCGGGGATATGGCCCGTTCGCCGATCATCCAGGAGCTGCTGCAATCCAGCCCGCACTTCCGTGAGGGCTGGCGCAGTCACCACATCGAGGGCTTCGCCTCGCGCACAAGGGTATTCCGCCATCCGGCACGAGGGCTGCTGCGCTACGAGCACCATCGCCTGGCGCCCGCCGACCATCCGGATCTGCATGTGGTCGTCTACATCCCGGTGGGGTGACCCCGGTGACGGAATTCGCCGGCGCCGACCGTCGCGTCCATGGGTGCCGCGCGCACCGATCCGGCCGGACGGACCGCTCCGCGAGCGCGTCGGCCATCGATCCTATATGCCTGCCAGTGGCACATTCCAGGCGTCGTACTCGTACACCCAGTCACCGTTGCCGGCTGTTTTCAGCCACTCGTTGGACCGGGAGCCGCGCTGGATCCGGGCGGTCCGGTCCATCCGGGTGTTCTCGTATCCGGCCAGGGCGCCGGCCACACCGGTATAGCCGTCCGACCCGAGGCAGCGCGCCAGCACCACCGCGTCCTCGATCGCCTGCCCCGCCCCCTGCGCCATGAACGGCATCATCGGATGGCACGCGTCGCCGAGCAGGGTGACCGTGCCCTGGGTCCACGCGGGCAGCGGATCACGCACGTACAGCGCGGATTTCAGGACGTCGTCACAGGCGTCGAGCAGGGCGCGCGCCTCCGGGTGGAAGTCCCGGTACAGATCACGCAGTTCGGCGGCGCTGCCGGGGGTCGTCCACGACTCCTCGGTCCACTCGTCCTGCGCACAGGTGGCGAAGATGAAGATGTCCTTGCCCTGGCTCAGCGGGAACGTCACGATCTGCGTCGCGGCGTCCGGTCCCCACCATTTGGTGAAGCTGTCCAGATTCGGCACCGCGGCGACCGCCGCCGCCGGGACTACCGCGCGGAACGCCACGACACCGGTGAACGTGGGGTGTTCCGGGCCGAACAGCGCGGTGCGGACCGCGGAATGGATACCGTCCGCACCGATGATCACATCGGCTCGGTGCACACCGCCGTCGGCGAAATGGACGGCACCGTCACGGATATCGACGACCTGCCGGCCCAGCGCGATATTGCCCTCCGGCAGCGCCGACTCGAGGGCCGACATGAGATCACCACGGTGCAGGGTGAGCTGCGGTGATCCGTAGCGTGCCTCCGCCGACGAGCCCATCTCGAGCCGCGAGGTCTCCGCGCCCGTATCCCAGGTCCGGCTGATCCGGAACTGCGGCCGGGCCGCCGAATCCCGCAGCGCCGCACCCAGCCCGAGGCCGTCGAGCGCCCGGACGGCATTCGGCGTGAGATTGATATCCGCGCCGACCCGGGCGAATCGGCTCGTCCGCTCGAAGACCTGCGCGTCGATGCCGAGCTTCCGGAGCGCGAGAGCCGCGGTGAGACCGCCGATACCCGCCCCGCAGACGGCCACACTCGGTGCCTTGCTCATGATTCTGTCCTCAACTTTCGAGAGTGTGCGTGCGATCCGAACCGCCGGCGGATCGGGTGCCGCTGTGTGACCCGATGGCGCCCTGGGCCTCGATCTCCACTTTCAGGCCGGGTTCGACGAGCGCCGATACCTCGACGAGCGTCGAGCACGGGAAGTCACCGGAGAACACCTCGGCGCGTGCCCTGCCGACCGCGGCCCGGTCGGCGATATCGGTCAGATAGACACGTAGGACGAGGATGTCGTCCACGACGGCCCCGCAGGCCTCGGTGAGCGCCCGGACCCGCCGGAACGCCTCCTGTGCCTGCAGATAGGCGTCGGCCCCGCCGACGATCCCGCCGGGCCCGCCCGCATGCATCCCCGACAGGAAGAACTGATCGCCGTGCACCCGGGCATTGCTGAACATGCCCGGCCGCGGCGCTTCCGCGACCGTCTCCGCCGCGACCCGGGTCATACGCCGCGCCGCTCGTCGGATTCGCGGGTCAGCCGTTCGCGCACCGGCACGAAGTCGTAGGTCGGGTAGAAATCGGTCTGGAAGACACCCCATGCCCGCCGTTCCAGCTCCACATTGACGGCGGCGAGCCGTGCCACCGGTAGCCGCAGGGTCACGATCTGTCCCACACCCATCGCGACCACCCAGGACACGACTTCGCAGCCCGCGGGCGGAAAGTGCTGCCACCAGCCGGCGTCGTCGAGCCTGCTCTGGATCTGCTCCAGGTTCTGCGACTGGTCGTGCCGCAGGAACACCGTCAGCATCATGGTGTCGGCGGCATCCGCCCGCGGCGCGCTCATACCGTTTCGCCCGCCAGGATCGCCGCCTGTTTCTTCGCGTCCGCCCGGTAGATGCGGCGGATCCGCGAAACCCCGAGGTCGTGCTGGTACAAATGCTCTTCGTGGTCGGCGTCGGCGGCCAGGGCCTCGAGCACCTCGCGGTCCTGTTCGAGCACCTCCCAGTGCCGGGCCTCGAGCCGGGTGCGGTAGAGGAACCGCCACACCTCGCGCTCCCAGCCCTCGACCCGACGGGTGCGCCAGTGGAAGATCGCGGCGTTGTCCGCGTCGATCGGGGTGGCCATACCGACGATGCCGAAGACGCCGCCGGGGCCGGCGTTCGGCGCGTACGGGATCTCCAGGTCGACGTAGTCCATGGAACCGCGCACGTACTCGACCCAGTCGAAGTTCACGCCGACCTGATCGGTTTTCTCGAAGAAGAAGCCGCGGTCGGTTTCCCGGATCCGGAAGCGCGCCGAGGTGTCGCCGCCGAACATCGAATGCGAATCGCGGTGCAGGAACGCACCGTGCATCGGGTCGAGGACATTGTCCATGTAGAAACGCCAGGGCCCGGCCCATTCCGCGAAGTTCGGGAACCAGGACACGGCCTCGTCGGTGAGCCGGTCGGGCAGGACGAACGGCGTGGGTTCGGAGTCCTGGGTCAGCGGGACGAACGCGAAGATGGTGTCGGCGGCCTCGACGACCCGCAACGACACCGTCGCCCGCTTACCCTCGAGCGCGCAGCCGGGCATCCCGGGCACGGAGACGACGGTGCCGGTGCCGTCCACCTGGACACCGTGGTACTTGCAGGCGAGCCGGTCGCCGAGGTGCTGGCCCACCGACAGCGGCGCGCTGCGATGCGGGCAGCGGTCCTCGAGCATATGGACGGTTCCCCGCGGATCCCGGAACAGCACCCAGTCGACGGACAGCCGGGTGACCTTCTTGGATTCGCCGGGTTTCACCATGCGCGAGGGCAGGATCGGATACCACCGGTCGCGCAGCCCGGTGGCGGCGATATCCGCGGCGGTCATCTCCTTGCGGACGCCGACCGCGCGCTTCTTCGGACCGCCGGTCGCGGTCGGGACGGATGTGGTCACGGTGGTCATCTCAGTCTCCCAGTCGTCGCATCTCGGCGCGGAAATTGTCCTCGGTCCAGGCCTGCCCGTCGGGCGCGTGCAGGCCCAGCTCGTTCAGTCCCGCGATCAGCCCGGGCAGATCGTGGGTGCCCCGGCCGAAAACCTCCATGATCGAACCGGACAGCTTGGTCTCGTAAGGGCTGATCGGCTCGGGGTGGGTCTGATGGGGCTCGAGGTAGTGCTCGGTGGTGTCAGGCATGGGTTTTCTCCTGTTGCTGCGATGCCATGGCATCGAGACCTTCGGCGATGACGGTGAACGCGGTGACCCATTCGTTGAACGAGGCGGCGCGTTCGCGGTGGGCCGGGATCGTGCCGCCGTCGATGACGACGAACACTCCGTTGTCGATGCCACCGGCGATGCTCTGGGCGTGCGCGATATCCGCGCGTTCGTCGGGGACCGAGGCGATCACCAGGGTCGGGGCGACCACCTGTGCCAGGAGTTCGCCGTATCCGGGAGCGTCCGGGTCGACCTCCGGGTCGCCGAGTACGAGGCTGGTGACGAGCGCGGGATACCGGGCGGCGAGGGCGATGGCACCGTAGGCCGTGGCACCCGTGGCGAGAAGGTGGACGCGGTCGTGGCCGAGGGCCGTGACGCCGGCGGCGACCTCGTTCGCCCAGGCGTCGACGGACTGCGGGTCGGCCGGGGGCGGCGCGGCGGACCGGTGCGCGATCGCGCCGAGCGTTTCGACCTGGTCGGCGAACCAGCGGGCCGGATCCGGTCCGGCGTGCAGGCACACCAGCGCGTGCGCCGGGGTGTCGTCGTCCCATTCGTTGCCGGTCATCGGATCAGTCCTCCCGCACCGGGATGTGCACGGGTGGGGTGAACGGGCCGGGCGGTGGTTCGACCGCGGCCACATCGACCTCGACGATCGCCGGACCGCGGGTCGCCACCGCGTCCGCGAACGCTTTCTCGAAACGCCCCGGGCCCTGGACCAGGGTGTAGGGCATATCGAGTGCGGCCGCCAGCAGATCGAACCGGGGCGTGAACAGGTCGACACCGGACCGGTCGAAACCATTGGCCGCCTGCATGTTGCGCAGGACGCCGTAACCGCCGTCGTTGAAGATCACCACGACGCACCAGGCGCCGCTGCCGGCGAGCGAGGCGAGTTCGCCGAGATGTACGGCGAGCCCGCCGTCGCCGGCGATCACCGCGGTCGGTACCTCGGGCCGGCCGAGCGCGGCGCCGATCCCCATGGCCAGCCCCTGTCCGATCCCCCCACCGAGGGGGAAGATATTGGTCTCGCGTTCGTAGAAGGGCAGCAATCGGTTGCCCCACTGGCTGGAGGGAATGGTCACATCGCGCGCGACCACGGATTCGCGCGGCAGTACCGACCGCATTCCTTCGCAGATCTCCGCGTACCCGCCGATATAGGCCGTGAGCGCCGCGCGGACCGACACCCTGGTGTCGGTGACCCGGCCGGACCACCCCGGTTCCACCGAGGTGCGCGTCAGGCCGGCGTTGATCGCGGAAAGGGTTGCCGCGGCATCACCCACGAGGCCGACCTTCGCCGGATAGATACGGCCGATGGCCGCCGGATCCACATCGATCTGGATCTGGGTTACCGGTAACCGCAGGTGGTAGCTCTTGGTCTCGTTGGAGCGGAAGTGGGTACCGATCGACAGCAGCAGATCGGCGTCCGCGAGCAATGGCGCGACCTCCGGCGCCGTGGCGAAGTTCCCGATCACCAGCGGGTCGTCCTCGGGCACGATCGCGCGCCCCGAGTTGCTGGTCAGCAGCCCCGCTCCGAGAGTGTGCAGCAGGGTGGCCAGCTCGGATTTCGCGCCGGCCGCTCCCCCGCCGACCCAGATCAGGGGGCGCTCGGCCGCCGCCAGCAAGGCGACGGCCTCGGCGATCGCGTCGCGCTCCGGTACCGGCACATCGAAGGCCGGCGGCCGGTAGTCGCGCTGATCGGCCGGACGCGCCAGATATTGCAGATCCGAGGGCCATTCCACGCTGGCCGGGCCCTGCGGCGCGGCCAGGATATGGGCGATGGCGGTTTCCAGATCCGCTTCGACGTCCTCCGCTGCTTCGATGGTGGCCGCGTAACGGGAGACGGCATCGAGCATCTGCAGCTGTTTGGGCACCTCGTGGATGACACCCCGGGGCGACCCGCCGGAACCGAGGTATTCGCTCTCGATCTGGCCGGTCACGTGCAGGACCCGGCTGCCCGCGGTCAGCGCTTCGAGCATGGAACCCGCGGCATTGCCGGCGCCGGTCCCGGTGCTGGTGATCGCGACACCGATCCTGCCGGTCGCGCGCGCGTACCCGTCGGCGGCATTGACCGCGGCCGCCTCGTGCCGCACCTCCACGAAGTTCAGCTCCCGCGCCACCGCTTCGACGAGCGGCAGATTGTGGATGCTGATCACGCCGAAGGCGGTGTCGATGCCGTGCCTGCGCATTACGGCGACGAGCACATCGCCGCCGGTGGGCTCCTTCGCGCCGGGGCTGTCGGTGGTCGTCATGGATATGTCCTCCGGAGAGATCTGGGAACGGCGGATCCGCCGGGCCGGGCTGATGGTCAGATGTAGCGGCCGACGCCACCGCCGACGTCGATACTGGCGCCGGTGGTGTAGCCGCTCAGCGGCGAGAGCAGGGTGACGATAGGGAACGCGACCTCCTCGGCGGTGCCGAACCGGCCCAGCGCGATCCCGCGGTCGGCGGCGATCTCGGCACTCCACGCGTCGTAGTCGAGGGCGGTCCCCGAGGCCTCGAACCGGCGGCGCCACTGGCCGGTGTCGACGAGCCCGAGCAGCACCGAATTCACCCGGGTCCCGTCCGCGGCGAGGTCCTCGGCCATGGAGTGGGTGAGATTGAGCAGCGCGGCCCGCGCGGCCGAGGTGACGGCGAGCCGGGGTTCCGGCTGCCGGGACAGGATGGCGTTGACATTGACGACGGCACCGCGGTCCGCGGCGGCCAGCCGACTGCGGGCCGCACGCACCAGGTTCCAGGAACCGAAGATCTTCAGGTCGAATTCCGCGCGGATCTGCTCGTCGGTGGTTTCCGCCAGCGGCGCCATCAGGGAGCGCCCGGCATTGCACACCAGCCCGTCGATACCGCCGAAACGCTCGGCGGCGGAGCCGATGAAGGCTTCGACGTCGTCCCGGTCGGTGACATCGCAGGCCGCGAGGTGGACCCGGGCGGGATCGGCACCGTCGATCGAATCGATCGCGGCGCGCAAGCGGTCCAGATCGCGGGCACAGGCGGCGATCCGGGCGCCCTCGGCGAGCAGCATCCGGGTCGTCGCCAGTCCCACCCCGGAGCTCGCGCCGGTGACGACCACGGTGCGGTCGGTGAGTTGCAGATCCATCGAGGGTCGATCTCCTTGTGCGAGGAAGGTTTCGGATAGCCGGGTGTGGTGGTCAGTTCATGACGAATCCGCCGTCGACCACCAGCGTCTGGCCGGTCAGGTAGCTCGCCGCGTCCGAGAGCAGGAACTGCACCGTGCCCGCGACATCGTCGGGGGTCTGTTCGCGGTCCAGGACCTGGTTGTCGGCATAGAGCCGATACCGCGATGCCGGCACCGTGGCCGTGGCCTCGACCCTGGTCAGGCCGGGAGCGACGGCGTTGACCCGCAACCCGTGCGGGCCCCCGTCCCGCGCCATCGTGCGGGTCATCGCCATGACCGCGCCCTTGGAGCCGACATAGTGCACCAGGCGGGGTGAGCCGTACAGGGCGGCGTCGGAGGCGATGTTCACGATGGCGCCGTGGCCGCTCCGCGCCAGCTGGGCGAAGAGATGCTTACTGACCAGCCAGGTCCCGAACGCGTTGACGGTCATCACCTTCTGGAAGAACCCCTCATCGAGTTCCCAGAACGCGTCACCACCCACACCGTCCGCGAGTGCGGCATTGTTGACCAGCGCCTCCGCGCCACCCAGGGCGTCCACCCGGTTCGCGAGGGCCACCACCGAATCGCGGTCGGCGATATCGGTGACCACCGCGGTGACGTCATACCCCTTGTCCCGCAGTGTCTTCTCGGCGCCTTCGGCCAGTTCGGCGCGCATCTCCGCGATGACCACCCGGTCCCCCGCGGCGGCCAGCCGTTCGGCGATCGCGAAACCCAGCCCACGGCCGGCCCCGGTGACCACGACAAGTCTGCTCATTCGTCCAGTTCCTTCCAGAACCGCAGGATGTGCGCGGCCGTCTCGACCGGCTTCTCCTGCACAGCCGCATGTCCGGCGCCCAGGATCAGCCCGAAACGCGCCCCGGGAATCGCGTCGGCCAGCAGCCGGGACTCGTCGACGCCGGTGACTATGTCGTCCGCGCCGACCAGCACCAGCGTGGGTGCCATCACGGTGGCCAGGCTCGGCCCGGTATCGGTCCGGGCCATGTACTCGGCGGCGGCCGTGTAACCGGGCAGCCGGACCCGTGCCATATCGGATTCCACAGCGCGCGCGATCTCTTCGGCGCAGCCGGGCGAGACCAGGCGCGGCGCGCGGGCCGCCGCGAACGCCGGTCCGCCGAGTTCACGCAGCTCACCGATTCGTGCCCGCATCGCCCGTGCCCGCTCCGGGTGTACCCCCGAGCCGCGGGTGCTGTCGGCCAGGACGAGCGAACGGACCGACGCCGGATGCGCGGCGGCGACCGCGGTCGCGATCACCCCGCCCCAGGACGTGCCGAGCAGATGTATGGGCCCGCCACCGAGTTCGGCGATCAGTTCCGCGACCACCAGCGCGTGGTCGTAGCCCGTGGTGGATCCGTCCGCGCTCGGGGCGGGGTCGGCGGACCGCCCGTAACCCGGTGCGTCCCAGCAGTACGTGCGGTAGCCGTGCGCGCTCAGCACCTCGGCCAGCGCACCGCAGGCTGCCGCACTTCCGCCGATACCGTGCAGGAGCAGCACCGGATCGCCCACGCCGCGGACTTCGAGCGAGATCCCCCGCGCCGAAACCCACCGGGTGCTCCGGGCCGGCGCGGCCGTCCCGGTCACGGCTGCACCCGCCGCATCACTGTCCCCCGTAGAAGTAGTCGTCGATACCCGCGGTGACCAGGTCGCGATGCCCGAGATCGGGTACGCCGGCCATCGCCGCGCGGACCGTGGTCGTCGGCGGGCCGGCCGTCCCCCACTGGTCGGAGAGTTCGGGGGTCCGCTTCCAGGTCCGGCACAGCCAGCGGTCCTCGTCGATCTGGGCCACCTCGGAGGTGTACTCGCACACCAGCCCGGCCGGATCGGTGAAGTACGAGAAGGTGTTGTCGCCCGGACCGTGCCGGCCGGGACCCCACTGCGGGACGATGCCGCTGCGTTTGAGGCTGCCGAGCCCCCGCATGAAATGGTCGAGACTCTCCATCTCGTAGGCCACGTGGTTGATCGACGGGAAATCGGCCTGGTTCAGGGCGATGACGTGGTGGTCGGAATTGCAGCGCAGGAAGGTCATCTGGTGTTCGGACCAGTCCGAGATCCGCATACCGAGCACCTGGGTATAGAAATCGGCGGTGCGATCGATATCGCTGGTGTTGAGCACGACATGCGCGAGCTTGCGCGGGATCGCCCGGCGCCCGGCCGGTTCCTGCGCCGAGACGGCGAACGTATCGGCGGACAGCTCCAGGCAGCGGCCCTCCGGATCGACGAGTTGCAGACCGTAACCGCCGCCCGCGTCGTCGAGCGGACCGGGTTCGCGCAAAAGCGGGATGCCCAGCTTCTGGAGTGCGCGGGCCGCCTCGTCGACCTCCCGCGGAGTGCCGAGCGCGAACGAGATCCGGTCCAGCGCGTTGCCGGCGCCGGCGCGCAGTTGCAGCACATGGTGCTCGCTGCCCGTGGCGCGCAACCAGAAGGTGTCACCGTCTTCGTCGACGGTGCTCAGCCCCCAGGCCTCGTGATAGAAGTCGCGCGAGCGGGCCGGATCGGGCACCGTGACCGATACCGACCGTAACGCCCGCAGAGTACAGACCGGTGTTCCGGAGAATCGCATGATCGACCTTTCTGTCGAGGGTGACCGGTTACAGGTCGAGGACGAGTTCGGCGGAGCGGCACCGGGAAACGCAGACGAACATGGTGCCGCCGGTCTGCTGTTCCTCGGGCGAGAGCAGGAAGTCGCGGTGCTCGACATCGCCCTTGACGACGCCGACCTCGCAGGTTCCGCAGATACCTTCGGTGCACGAGCTCTCCACCGGCACACCGGCGTTCTGTAGTGCGCTCAGGACCGAGACATCCGGGCCCACCGGGATCCGGCGCCCGCTGCCGGCGAGGATCACGTCGAATGCCGTGTCCTCCCCGGTGGCCACCGGTTCGGGTGCCTTGAATCGCTCGATACGCAATTGTCCGGGGTCCGGGAGCGCGTCCCGGCAGGCCGACATCAACGCCTCGGGACCGCAACAATAGGCGACGGTATCGGCGTCGATATCCCCGAGCAGCCCGGCGAGGTCGGGGAATCGACCCGCTGCCGCGTCGTCCGCGTGGATCGTCACGCGGTCGGCGGGCAGTGAGCCGATCTCCTCGAGAAACGCCATCGTCGACCGGGATCGTCCGGTGTAGAGCAGCGTCCAGTCCGCGCCGTCGCGGTGCAGGGTGCGCACCATCGACAGGATCGGGGTGATCCCGATCCCGCCCGCGACCAGGATGTGGCGGGCCGCGGTGTCGAGCGCGAAGTTCTGGCGGGGCCCCTCGACCTCGAGCAGCCCGCCGACCGGCAGCAGGTCGTGGATATGGGAGCTGCCGCCCCGCGAATCCGGGGTGCGCAGCACCGCCACGGTCCAGCGCGACCGGTCCGCCGGGTCCGAGCAGAGCGAATACTCCCGGACGAGCCCGTTCGGCAGATGCAGCGCGAGATGCGCGCCGGGTTCCCAGGCGGGCAACTGCGCACCGGACGGGTCGGCGAACGTCACGCTGATGACACCGTCGGCTTCCCAGGTCTTCTGCTGGACGCGCAGCGTCCGCCTCGTCGGCTCGTCCATCGGGCTCTCCTCGTACTTCTTCCGGACTCGAATCAGCGCGTGACGCCGTACATTTCGGAGCTGGGCGGGTAGGTGGGCAGCTGCGGCTCGGGGGTGCCGATGATGACGCAGAACAGCGCGTCGGAGTCGGAGACGTTCGCGAGGCTGCGCGGCACCCCGGCGGGGACGCGGATCAGGTCGCGGTAGCCGAGGGTGCGCACCGCCTTCTTCGTTCCGTCCTCGACATCGTGGACGGCGACCTCGATCTCTCCCTCCAGCACGTAGAAGACCTCTTCGACATCGTGATGGGTGTGCTCGGGGCCGACCGCGCCCGCGGGCAGGCGCATATTGGAGAAGGTGAAGTGGTCGGCCTTGATGATGTTGTTGTCGGTGTCGTGGTTGCCGGTGGCACCCGAGCCGATGTAGCGGATCTGCGCCCGCTTGAAACGGTCACCACCCTTGGCCGCCTGGAACCCGAGCGTGTCCCAGTCCTCGTAGCGGGTGTCGGCGGCGGCGATGCAGGAGTCGATCAGGGCTTCGAGATCGACGCCGGTCTTTTCGGTGCTGGACATGATGTGTGCCTTCCTCTGTGGGTGATCCGTGGGACGCGGGTGCGCTACCCGCGGTGGGCGATGGCCTCGATCTCGACCGTCGCGCCGTAGGGCAGCGCGGCGACCTCGACGAACGACCGCGCCGGACGCGGTTCGGCGAACACCGCCTCGTAGTGCCGGTTCGCCTCGTCCCGCAGGGCGACGTCGGTGACGAAATAGGTGGTCTTCACGACGTGCTCGAGCGTCATATCGATGGTCGAGAGCCGCTCGCTCAGCCGCGCCATCGCGGCTTCGAGAGCCTCCCGGCGGCCGGGGACCGCGACCCCGTCCTCATCGACCGACAGTGCGCCGGAGACGAATCCGAAGCCGGCGATACCGAAGGCCGGGCTGTAGGGATGAGCGCTCATGGTGCTCCCTTCTCACAGACCTGCCCAGGGCAGCGGCTGCCCGGACACGTCGAGGTAGATGCTCTTCTGGTTCATGTAGGACCGGATTCCGTCGCGGCCCTTCTCGGTCCCGATTCCGCTGTCCTTCAGCCCGCTGAAGGGGGTCGAGATGCTGAACTGCTTATAGGTGTTGATCCACACCGTTCCGGCCTGGACGGCGCGGGCCGTGCGCCAGGCACGCCGGTAATCCGAGGTCCAGATCCCGCAGGCCAGGCCGAACACCGTGTCGTCGGCCTGGACGACGACGTCGGCCTCGTCCTCGAACGGGAGCACGACGGCGACGGGCCCGAAGATCTCCTCCTGGCAGATCGTCGCGCTGTTCGGCACACCGGTGAGCACGGTGGGCAGGTAGTAGGCGCCGTCGGCGAGTGCGGGATCCGCGGGTGCGGCGCCGCCGCACAGCACTGTCGCGCCCGCGCGCACCGCGTCGTCGACCATCGCCGCGACCCCGTCCCGGTGTTCGCGGGTGACCATGGGCGCCACCTGCGTACGCGGATCGGTACCCGGTCCCACCCGCAGTGCCGTGGTCGCCGCGACGAGGCGGTCGACGAACTCGTCGTAGACCGCGCGCTGGACGAAGACCCGCGAACCGGCGATACAGCTCTGGCCCGACGAGGAGAAGATGCCGTACAGCACGCCGGCGAGCGCCTGATCGAGGTCGGCGTCGGCGAAGACGATGGTGGGCGATTTGCCGCCGAGTTCCAGCGTGATCGGCATCAGCTTCTCCGCGGCGACATGTGCCAGCGCACGACCGGTCGCGGTGCCACCGGTGAACGAGATCTTGCCGATGCCCGGATGCCGGGCGAGCGCGTCGCCGACGGTCCGGCCCGGACCGGGCAGCACCGACAGCAGCCCGGGCGGCAGTCCTGCCTCCTCCGCCAGCCGAGCCAGCAACAGGGTCACCCACGGCGCCCACACCGGCGGTTTGGCGACGACCGCGTTTCCCGCGGCGAGAGCCGGGGCGATCTTCTGCGCGTCCGAGGCGATCGGCGAGTTCCACGGCGTGATGGCGCCGACGACGCCCATCGGCTCGTGAGTCGCGAAGGTGAGGAACGGGCCCCGCCGGGGCGTGATCGCCTCCTCCATGGTCTCGAGCGCCGACGCCATGAACCGGAAGGTGCCGGCGGCACTGCGCGCGAGTGCGCTGGTCTCGGCCAGCGTCTTTCCGGTGTCGACGGTTTGCAGGGCGGCGATGCGGTCGATGTTGGCCTCTATCGCGGTGCCGATGCGGTACAGGACGGCCGCGCGCTCGTGCGGCAGCAGGTGCGCCCAGCCGGAACTCGCGACGGCCCGCAGACCGCCGTCGACGGCCCGGTCGACATCATCTGCGACGGCACCGTGCAGGCGGGCGAAGATCCGGCCGGTGGCCGGATCGACCGATTCGATGACCTTGCCCGAGCCGCGCACCCACCGGCCGGCCACGAAGATCTCGTCGGCCGTGTCGGGGACCGGTCCGGCCGCCCACGAACGATCGAGGTTCGCGGTGCCGGCGGGCACGACTTCCGGCCCGAAGGCGGAGATCTCGCTCGCCGCACGCGGCGAACGGGTGCTCGTGCTGCTCTGTAAGTCCATCGGAGTCTTCATCCGTTCCCTCTGTCGCAGCACTTGTCCGGGGCAGTCACCGCTCCGAATCCCTCCGGTAAAAGAGTCTGAGCTATAAGATACTTTGCGTCAAGATGTCTGCGTGAATTTGTCGTAACGGGCCCGGTCCGGGCCGCTTCCGGGCACTCGACGTCGTGTCGAGCGGACCGGTCAGGCGATGAGATTCGGGGAGCCGGTCAGGTGCGCCAGCGTCCGCAGGATCGAGTACGGCACCACCGCGCTGGTCCGCGGATTGTCCGCGCTCGGCAGATTCTCGATCTTGATCGAGTACCTGCCGATCGGCCCCGAGGCCTCGATCTCGTGACAGGTCAGGTCCGCGTCCGGATCGGCGTACAACTCGACCGAGACCGTCTCCCAGTCGCTCACCGCGAAACTCACCGCGGCCGCGACATTGAGCGATTTCGGGAACAACCGCGCCGCCTCGGCCGAACTACCCGCGAATACCCGCAGCCGCGTCGTCGTGGTACCGATCCGGCGCCGCTCCGCTGCGTCCATCCACGGTTGTACCAGTGATCCCGGCGATTTCGTCGACCGGACGAGCACGTGGTCGAACGGCGCGGCGTCGCGTGCGGCGGCGAGCAGGTCGAGACCGCCGACCGCGCCGTGTGTACACACGACCCGGCCCGGTCCACTATCCGCGACCTGTTGCGCGAAAGCGGGGTCCGACAGCGCCCCGACCGACGACACCAGCAGATCACACCCCGCGTCGACCACTTGCCGGCCGACTTCCCGGACCGCCTCCTGCGAGGCGCATTCGACCACCACATCCGCGATCTCGAGTGCGTCCGCGAGCGAGAGCACGGGCGCCGGGGGATTGCCGATCGGGGACCGATTGACGATCCCGACCAGCTCGGCACCGGGCACATCGCCGCGGACGAGCCGATCGGCCACGACCGCGCCGATACTCCCGTAACCGAGCACGCATACCCGCACCGGCCCCCGGCCTTCGAGCACCGCAGCGGCCCGGCGCGCGCCGTGGTATCCCGAAGTCATGGCGCCCCCTTGGAAAGAGTTACCTCTGGTCGGTGGAGGCTGCGGCGTGGGCGGAGGTAACGCCTCATCGCACCCCCTCGGAGTCGATCGGCCGCGGTCGGCAGAAACCGCAGTGTACGCGGAGGTATCGCCTCATCATGCCCCTTCGGAAACGGTTGTACACGGACGGCGGAGGCCGCGGCGCCGGAGGGGGCCCGCCTCATCGCACCCCCTCCGCTCCGCGCGCGGCGATCGCCTCGTAGACCCGCTGCGGTGACAGCGGGAGCTCGGTGAGCTGAACGCCCACCGCGTCGGCGACGGCCTGGGCGATGGCACTGGCGACGGGGAGCATCCCGCCCTCCCCCATGCCCTTGCTGCCGAACGGTCCCGCGCCGTGGCCCTGCTCCTGTGTGATCGAGACGAACCGTTCGGGAATATCCTCGGCGAGCGGCACCCGGTAGAGCAGCGCCTCGGCATTGAGCAGTTCGCCGTCCGGGTCGTACCGGAGTTCTTCGAACAATGCCTGTCCCAGTCCGAACACCGCGGCCCCTTCGTCCTGACCACGGCACGCGATCTTGTTGATGACCTTGCCGGCGTCACCGCTGACCGCCAGTTGCAGCACGGTGATCCGGCCTGTCTCGGGGTCGACCTCCACTTCGGCGGCCGCCCAGCCGATCTCCCAGAACACACACGGTGCCTCGAGCGGCGCGCGGTGATCGTTGCGCGCCTTGTAGAAACCGTCGGCGGAGAACTCGAATCCGGTGTTCCCGAAGACGTCCATGATCATCGGGAACAGGTCGTGCACGGTCCCGTCGGGTGTGTGCACATGCCAGTTCACGAGCTCGAGCACCGCGGGATCGACGGCGAGCTGCGTACCGGCCCAGTCGAGTACCTGATCCCGGAGCTTCTCGGCCGCCGTCCGCACCGCCTGCCCCATCACCGCGACTCCCGAGGAGGCGTTGGTCCCCTGGTCGAACGGGGTGTTGTCGGTATCGATGCGCGCGTAGGCCACCCGGGCGGGATCGCAGCGCAGCACCTCGGCGACCAATTGCGCCATCGCGGAGTGCCCACCCTGCCCCATCTCGGTGAGCGCGCAGTTGAGCAGGACATCGCCCCGCGTGGTGACCTTGACCCTGGCCATCGCCGGTTTGTTGATACCGCCGCCGTCCTTGACGCCGACCGATACGCCCATCCCCCGGTTCCCGGTGCGAGCACGCCCGTGGTAACCGATCGCGTCGGCCACCAGTCGCAACCCCGCCGCCAGGTCGGAGTCGATCCCGGATTCCCCCGGCACGAACTCCTCACCGAGTGCTTTGAGATTGCGCACCCGCAGTTCGTAGGGGTCCAGTCCGAGGCGATCGGCGATGAGATCCACCTGCCGCTCACTGGCCCATGTCGCCTGGGTACCACCGAAACCCCGGTAGGCCCCGGCCGGCACGGTATTGGTGGTGACGACCTTGCACACCGAATCGATGTGCTGCCAGCGGTAGGCGCCGGGTATCCGGTAACCGGCCTTCTCCGCGACCGCCGGACTGTGCTCGGCATAGGCACCGCCGTTGAGCAGCACCGTCGACTGCCGGGCGACGAACGTACCGTCGGCGCGCACACCCGATTTCACGATGAGCGTCGCCGCGTGCTGCGAGACCGTGAGGAACACCTCCTCGGTGGTCATACAGAACCGGACCGGCCGCCCGCCGCTGAGCTGGGAGAGCCGGATCGCGACCGGATCGGCCTTGGGTCCGTTCTTCGCGCCGAAACCACCACCGATCAGCGGCACATGGACGCGGATCCGGTTCTCCGGCAGCCCGAAGACACGCGCGAGTTCCTTGCGGAGGTTGAACGGCGCCTGCGTCGAGGTCCATACCTCGATCTCGTCGGCGCTCGCCTCGGCGACGGTCACGAACGGTTCGAGATGCATATGGTTCATCCGCGAGAACTCGAAAGTGTCCTCGAAGATGTGGTCACACGCCTCCCAGACGTCGGGCGAGCCGGTGCGGTAACGGAACTCGTAGCTCACATTCGGTTCACTGCGCAAGGACGCCGACGCGCCCTGCCCGTACTTCGGGATCACCCCGAACGGCTCGTCCGGATGGATGACCGGCGCCGATTCCGCGAGCGCGTCGGCCACGGTGAACACCGCCGGCAGCACCTCGTACTCGACCCGGATGAGGTCCAGCGCCGCGAGCGCGGTGCGCTCGTCGACGGCGGCGACCGCGGCCACCACGTCGCCGACGTAGCGGACGACACCGGTGGCGACCACCGGCTGGTCCTTGACCATCGTCCCGTAGCACTGCAAGCCGTCGATCTCGTCCTGGGTCACGATGGCGGTGACACCCGGCAGCGCCCGGGCGGCCGCGGTGTCGATGGCGACGATGCGGGCGTGCGCGTGCGGACTGCGCAGCACCTTCGCGTGCAGCATGCCCGGGCGCACGATATCGGCGCCGTACACGGCCCGCCCGGTCACCTTCGCCGTCGCGTCCGCGCGCGGGCCGTCCCGGCCGACCACCCGGTGTTCCGTTGGTGCCGTGGGCAATTCGTAAATCCGGTATCCGCCGGCCGTTTCCCCGTCCTCGACCAGGTGGGTGCGGGCCTGGACCACCGGGCCGGAGGCCGCCGACCGATCCGATACCGCCGTCATTCGCGATCCCCCTCCTGCGCGGCCGTCAGTTCCGCCGCGCGTTCGACGGATTCCAGGATCATTTCGTAGCCGGTGCAGCGGCAGGTGTTCGAACTGATCCATTCGCGAATGGTGCCGCGGTCGGGCCGGGGCTCCCGGCGCAGCAGACCGGTGGTCAGCATCAGCATCCCGGAAGTACAGAAACCACACTGGTAACCACCGCATTCGGCGAACGCCCGCTGCTGCGGCGAGAGCGTTCCGTCCGCGGCCGTCAGCCCCTCGACGGTCTCCACAGCGGCGCCGTCGACCGCGAACGCGAATGTCGAGCAGGAGGCGACCGGTACATCGTCGACCAGTACCGTGCAGGCCCCGCAGACACCGCGCTCACACGAACGCCGCACACCCCGGCAGCCGAAGTCGTCGCGCAACACATCGAGCAGGACCGCGCTCGAATCGATTCTGCGGTGCTGTTTCTCGCCGTTGAGGCTGAACTCTATCGAGGTGTCGAGCGTACTCGGCGGAGCTTGCGCGCCGGCCGGTCTCGTCTCGGCATCGGGATCACACATGCGGTCGGTCATCTGCTGCTTCCGGCCGAGCGGCTCACGGAGGAGATTCATCTCAGTCCTCGAGCGTGATGAGGTGCGGGGTGACGTCGAAGCCCTCGGGGATCCGCCCCTGAGCGGCGAGCATCTCGGCGACGGACTGCATCTTCGCCGGATCCATACTCGACGCGAAGATCGGCAGCGACATCGACTGCGCCACCTCCGCCGGAACCTTGGCGACACCGGGCAGCCAGCTGCGGAAATCGGCCTCGTGGGCGGAGATATCGGCGCCGGCGGCGTAGATCGCGCGAGCGAACGCCGCGGTGGTGTCCGGATTGGCGTCCACGAAATCGTCGCCCGCGACGAAGATCGACGCCGGCAGTGCGTTGTTGGTGTCCGTCGTGAGGTCCGCGATCTCCCGCATCCCGGCGCCGCGCGCGGCCGAGGAGAACGGCTCGGGGGCGTACCCGACGTCGATCGACCCGGCCTGCACCCCGGGCAACATCTCGGGGAACGGCACCTCGACGTATCGCGGTTCGATATCGACGCCCTGGTCGGCCGCGAGGTTGCCGATGGTGACATCGCCGATGTTGTTGGTGGTGTTCACGCCGACGGTCTTGCCGTCGATATCGGCCAGCGACCGGATCGGTGAATCCGGCTTCACGTACAGGATCCCACTACCGTCACCGAGCGAGGCCGTATGCGCGACGGTCGTGATCGGCGTCTTCCGCGACTGCGCGATCGCCGCGGAGATCGAGTTGGCGATGCTGAAGTCGAGTTCCCCCGAGGCGACCTTCTGGATGCCGATGGGGCCACCCTGGATCGGCTCGAGCGTCACCGTGAGCCCCTCCTTCTCGAAATAGCCCTTCTCGTCCGCCCAGTACACCGCCGCGTAATCGGCCAGCGGCAGGACGCCCACCGAGACCTCGGTCTGCTCGAGGGTGCCGTCGGTGGCCGCGGCGGGGCGCTCGCCGGAACCGCTGCACGAGCTCAGAACCAGGGCGG
Organism: Nocardia sp. NPDC004568; assembly: GCF_040609955.1. Lineage (NCBI taxonomy): Bacteria > Bacillati > Actinomycetota > Actinomycetes > Mycobacteriales > Nocardiaceae > Nocardia > Nocardia sp. NPDC004568. The sequence continues at coordinate 11,421 of NZ_JBEXLL010000017.1, read as the reverse complement.
AGCCGGCCAGCAGGGCCGCGGCCGCGAGGCGGATTGTCGTCATGAACGTCTCCTGTCGGGACGAGGGTGGCGACCGGGCCGATTCCGCCGCGGTAGCCGAACATCTTGGCTGCAAGAGATTTGTACTTCCTTACCGCTAAGAGGTCAACGCCGAATGGGCGGGAATTCGATGATTAACAGGCGGTTAACCCCGCCGGAATCTGCCGCCCCGAGCAGAGAGATGCAGGTCACACCGCGGATCGCGGTGTGACGGCCCCCATAAAAAATGCCGGAGAGTTTTCCCGAAGAAGTCCCCGAAAACGACGAACGCTCCCAGATCGTGAGATCCGGGAGCGCGCAGAGCAGGCGCTCAGGCGGAGCGATCGACCGCGTCGCCCTCCCCCACCGGCAGCTCGGCCGTCCGCAGTGACCCCTCCAGCACCGTGAGCAGCCCCGCCAGCTGAGTTTTCTGGTCGGCATCCAGGCCCACCAGCATCCGCGCGAGTTCGGCGAAGTGCGCGTCGGCGACCCGGTCCACGAGATCGCGCCCCGCGTCGGACAGCGTCACATAGACCACCCGGGCGTCCTCGGGGTCTCGTTCCCGCAGCACCAGCCCGGCCTCTTCCAGCCGGTTGACCCGCAGCGTCAGGCCCCCGGTCGTGACGAGCGTCTGCTTCGCCAGCTCACCCGCCGTGCGCCGGAAGTCCGGCTCCGCGCGGCGCAGGCACGCGAGGACGTCGAACCCCGCCTCATTGGTGCCGAACTGCTCGAACACCCCGTTGATCCGCGAGCGATAGAGCAGAAAACTGCGATGCATGCGGCCGAAGATCTCCAATGCGGAGACATCGAGTTCGGGCCGCGACTGGGCCCATTGCCGGATGATCTCGCCGACACCGTCCGAGTTTTCCGTCACTGCCCCTGCCACAACCCATCTCTCGTCGCCCGCTGACTTACCTTTGCGCAAAGGTACTGTACGATCTTTTCTATCATCCCACCAGCGTGGGACTCCGGCGATCGTCTCGCCGGCACAACTCGGTCGCGGAGACGACAGGAACGCCGACAGCGACCACCGGCCGCGAACCGCGTACCGATCGACGGTACGTGGACCGGCACGACAAGGCAGAGGGTAGTCCGGATGCGCGAGGTGCTGAACACCGTGGCCCGATGGCAGGCAACCGGAATCGACTGCGCCCTGGCCACAATCATCCGATCCGAGGGTTCGATTCCGCGGCCCGTCGGCACCGTGATGGCCGTCGCGCGAGACGGGACCGTTGTCGGCAGCATGTCGGGAGGCTGCGTCGAAAGCGATGTCTTCCATCTCGCCACCGAGGTGATGACCACGGGGAAAGCGACCGTACGCCGGTACGCGGTCGACGATGCCGGCGCCGGATCGGTCGCGTTGATGTGTGGCGGCTCGATGGATGTGCTCGTCCAACGCGCGGGCCCGACGGATATCCCCGGCCTCGCCCTGGTCGCGGACAGCGTCGCGGCGGGCCGGCCGGTCGCGACGGCGACCGTCGTCTCCGAGGGCGCCCTCCTGGGCAGGCCGATCGTCACCTCGGGTACCTCCTGGGCCGGCAGCTGCGGCGATCCCCTGCTGGATACGGCAGTTCTCGCCCGGGCCACCCGGCACCTCGACGCCGGCACCACGACGACGGTACAGCTGGGCGAGACCGGAGACTGCGCCGAAAACGCAGTGTCGGTGCTGATCTCGTCCATCGCGCGGCCGCCGGCCATGCTGGTGTTCGGCGCGGTCGATTTCGCCCACGCCCTCGTCCGGGCGGCGAAACTTCTGGGATACTCGGTGACGCTGTGCGACGCCCGGCCGGTTTTCGCGACTCCCGAACGGTTCCCGGATGCCGACGAAGTGGTCGTGATGTGGCCTCAGGACTATCTGAAGCAGGCGGCGATCACGCCGTCCACCGCCATCTGCGTACTCACCCACGATCCGCGCTTCGATGTTCCGGCCCTCGAGATCGCCCTGCGCTCCGACGCGGGCTACGTGGGCGCCATGGGCAGCAGGCGGACCCATACCGACCGAATGGAACGTCTCCGCGGTGCCGGGGTGACCGAAGCCGAGCTGAGTCGGCTGTCCTCACCGATCGGTCTCGATCTGGGCGCCGCGACTCCGGAGGAGACCGCCGTCTCCATTCTCGCGGAGGTCATCGCCCTGCGCCGCGGCGGCAGCGGAACGCCGCTCGGACGTATCGCGGGCCCGATCCACCCACCGGAGCCGGACCCGGGGGACACCCGGGTTCTCCGGCCGCAACGGTAGGTCCCGACCTGCCGTGCGCCCAGCTCCGGGAGGCCGGTGCGGCGACCGGGCAGCGCTGAACGAGGCACCGCGGACGAAGCGGGTGCGCGGCCGCTCGACAGGCGTCGCCGTCGACGGTAAGCATGGGCGAATGGTGAGCCGCCGAGACCAGATCAAACGTGTCGCCGCCGGGCTTTTCGTCGAGCGCGGAGTAGCGGGGACCAGCGTCCGGGATATCGCCGAGGGTGTCGGGATGTTGTCCGGGAGCCTCTACCACCACTTCCCGTCCAAGGATGCGATCGCGTTCGCGATCCTCGACGACTTCCTGACCGACCTGAACGCCCGCTACCGATCCGTGCTCCCCCACGTGAACGGGATGCGGGAGGAGTTGCGCGCACTGGTCTATTCCTCGATCGAGATCGCCGAGGCACATCCGTACGCGACCGAGATCTATCAGAACGAAAAGGCATATCACGGGCCGGGCGCGCCCGCGGAGATCGCGCACGCGGTCCGGGAAGCGCACACGTTCTGGATCGACGCCGCGACCCGGGCCAGTACCTGCGGGGAACTGCGCGCCGGACTCGACCCGGTCGAGTTCGCGCGGATGCTGCGCGAGGGTGTGTGGTGGTCGATCCGCTACCACCGGGAACATCTGTCGCAGCGGCGCGACGAGGTGACCGACACCGTGGTGGCCGCCTTTGTCGACGGCGGTGCCGCACCGGAGGCCCGCGCGTCCGGTGCCCCGGCGGGCGACGCCGCGGCGATCACCGATCGACTGGACCGCATCGAGCGCCGACTGGAGGATCTGTCGAAACGCCTGGTCGACGAACCGTAACCCGGTTTCGCTCGACCGCTTTCGCGGCAACCCGTTGACAGCAGCAGTGGCGCAGGACACACTCTCAAGCAGTCGCTTGGCTATGACCAAGCGTGTGCTTGATTGGTGGTGGTCTCATGAGACGTACCCGGATTCTTTCCTGGGTGCTGGCCGCGGCGCTGCTGCCGGTCGGATGCGCTCAGGTCCGTGAACCGGTGGACGACTACATCGTCATCGGCATGGACGAGGATTCGACCGGGCCGGGTGCGTCGTATTCGACGATCGCCGGTGACACCGTCCGCGCCACGGTCGATCGGCTCAATGCCGGGGGTGGGATCGGCGGCAAAGAGGTCCGGCTGGTGGTGGAGAACGACGAGAGCAGTCCGACCAACACCCCGTCCATCATTCGCAAGCTGGTCGACCAGGGCGCGTCCGCCGTCATCCTGGCGACCGGGAGCGGATCGGCACTCCAGGCCAAACAGATTTCGCAATCCACCGAGGTAGTCACCATCGCGCCCACCGCGCTCACCGACGCGGTCGCCGGTCCGCCTGGTAACGAGTACGCCTATATGGTGCCCAATCCGCTGGCCCAGTACGCCGATGTCTACTGCGGCGCCTTCGCCGCGCAGGGCCGGAAGCGGCTCGGCGTGCTGGCCGATTCGAGTCCGGCGATCGCGGGCATCCTCGATACGCTCTATCCCAAGCTGCGCGGGTGCATCGATATCGTCGGCACCCAGAAGGCGGCCGTCGACGCGGCCGATCTCACCGCGGGGGTCAGCCGGCTGCTCGACAGTGATCCCGACGTCGTCCTCGTCGCAAGCGTCGGCGGGAACTTCGAACTGCTCGCGCAGAACACGGTGCATCGGCTGGCGCCCGGACTGCAACGGTTCTCACTGGCGTCGATCGGAAACCAGCCGCGGTCGTGGAAGCTCGCCGCGCCCGGTTCGCTCGACGGCCTGGTCTACATGGGCAGCCTGAGCGACGACAATCCGCGGACCACCGAACTGCAGAACTGGCTGCGCACCGCGAAGGGACCGAATTACTCCCTCACCGCCTACGACGCCCAGGCCTACGACGCGGTGATGCTGCTCGCGCGGGCGATCGAGCTCGCCGGGACCCATACCGATCGGCAGCGCCTCAACCAGGCCATGCAGCAGGTCCGCGGCATTCCGGCGAGTTTCGGCCAGGCGCCGCTGACCCTGTCGTTCGCGCCGGACGACCATATCGCCCCGGATTCGGCCTGCGGGCTGGTGCTCATCGAATTCGGTGCCGACAACACCCCGGCCGGCCCCTGGGCCGAGTACCAGCCGGAGTGCGCACCGAAGGGATCCGAACGATGAGCGATCCACAGTTGTGGCTGGCCGGCGCCGAGATCGGTTGCTTCTTCGCACTCGTCGCCTTGTCGATCTACCTGGTGGTGGTGGGCGCGTCGTTCTTCAACTTCGCCGCGGGACCGTACGCGATGGCCGCGGGCCTGCTGGCGGGATACGTGTCGGCTCAGTGGGGTGTGCCGATCTTCGCCGGCGCGGTACTGGGAGTCGTGGCGGCCGTGGGAATATCGCTGGTGACCGAGATGGTGGTGGTCCGGCCGGTGCAACGCCGGTCCGGCGGCGCCGAACTCCCGGCCCTGGTCGCGGTGACCGCGACACTGTTCGCCATTCAGCAACTGGCGGGCACGGTCTTCGGCCGGACCCCGGTCGCGGTGCCGAACCTGTTGCCGCTGCCGGATTTCCACCTGGGCCCGGTCTCGGTACAGGGCACGACGGCGACCATCATCGTCGTCACCGTGATGGTCCTGTCGGCCACTGTTCTCTGGTTACACAGCACTACCACCGGGCAGTTGCTGCGCGCGGTGGGTGACAATCACGACGCGGCCCGGATGATCGGCGTGCACGTCACGCGGGTCCGGTTGTGGGCGTTCGGGCTCTCCGGCGCGATCGCCGGAATCGCGGGAGTGGTCTTCGCGGCGAAATCGGGCGCCCAGTTCACCAGTGGATTGTCCTGGACGCTGACGGGTTTCCTCGCACTGGTCGTCGGCGGCACCGGGAAACCGTGGGCGCCGTTGATCGGCGGGCTGGCACTGGGCTGGGTACAGGTTTTCGGCAGTTTCTATTTCGGCGCCACCGGCAGTTCGATCGGCGTTTTCCTCGTCGCCCTCGTGTTCTTCGCGTTCCGGCCCGAAGGCCTGTTCCAACGAAAGGTGCGTGTGTGATGGCCGTTTCCGCGATCGCGACCACCAAACCCGCCGCGCGGACCGTCCTCGCGGAACTCGGCGTATGCCTCGCCGTCGTCGCCGTGGTGCTGCTGTGGATGGGACCGAGCCTGTACCGGCAGGACCTCGTCTTCCTCGCCGCCACCTACGCGCTGGTGGCGCTGGGCATGTACCTGCCCTTCGTGCTGGCCGGCTCACTGTCCATGGCGTACAGCGCCTATGCGGCCATCGGCGCGTACGCGGTGGCCTACCTCTCGGTGAAACAGGGGTGGTCGCCGTGGTGGGGCTGGCTCGCCGGCATGGTGATCGCCGCCGTGGTCGCTCTCGTACTCGCGGTCGCGACCAGGAAGCTGTCGGGGTTCTACCTCGCCGCCGTGACCTTGCTGTTCGCCATCGCATTCGAACACTGGCTGGGCGACGCCACCACGATCACCGGCGGGGCGTCGGGAATCTCCGGTATTCCGGTGCCCTCCCTGTTCGGCTGGGAACCTCCGCGTTACGTCCAGGTGGTGGCCGCGATCGGGTTCGTCTGCGTGGTGGCGGTGTTCATCGACCGCCTGCGCCGCTCGGCCTGGGGTCTGGCCTTGTCCGCCGCGCGCGAGAACGCGCCGGCGGTGCGGTCCACCGGTATCTCCCCCACCCACCTGACCGTGGTGGCGCTGGCCTCCGGCGCGGCGATCGCCTCCACCGGAGGTGCCCTGTTCACCGCGTCGGTGCAGGCGGTGACCCCGGAGACCTTCGGCCTGGACCTGGTGTTCCTCGCCATCTTCATGCCGATCATCGGTGGTCGCGGTTCGGCCTGGGGCGCTCCGCTGGGGGCGCTGATCGTCGTCGGCGTCAGCCTGAACATGCCCGGCTACCAGGGTTCGGGCGAGCTGCTCCTGTCGGTGGTCGTACTGGTCATCCTCTTGCTCGCCCCCGGCGGTGTCATCGGCTGGACCCATCGGGCCTTCGAACGGTTCGTACCGTCCCGGAATCAGGACAGGAGGTGACAGTGATGGCACCCGCGGACCCCGCGACCCTGCTGTCGGTGCGGGGTGTGACCAAGCGCTACGGCGGCGTCACCGCTGTGGACCAGGTGAGTTTCGACCTGCCGGCCGGCAGCGTCCTCGGACTGGTCGGCCCCAACGGCGCCGGGAAGACCACCCTGGTCGACTGCATCGTGGGCACTCAATCCGCCGACGCGGGGACGGTGCACGTGGACGGCCGTACCCTGCCCTCCGGACCCGCGGCCCGCGCGCGAGCAGGCCTGGCCCGCACGTTCCAGCACCCGCAACTGGCTTTGGAACTGACTCCGGTCGAGAACATCGTGCCCGGCGTCGTCGGCCGGTCGATCGGTTCCTACGGGGCGTCGGTGCGCGCGTTCCTGCGCGGGCTCGCGGGCACGCCCCGCTCGGTACTGGACACCGCGGCCGCCGTGGCCGCGGAATACGGCGTCACCACCGAACGTGTTCCCACCGGCAGCCTCGGCCTGGGCTCCCAGCGGCTCGTCGAAATCGCCCGCGCCATGGCCGCGCGGCCGCGGGTACTGCTGCTGGACGAACCCTTCGCCGGGTCCGATACCGACGGGATCGCGGCGATCTCGCACGCGGTCCGGCAGGTGCGTGACGGCGGCCATTCGGTGGTCCTGGTGGATCACAATGTCGACCTGATCGCCGAACTCGCCGACTCGGTGGTGCTGCTGGCCGACGGTGCCGTGGCGTTCACCGGCACCCCGCAGGACTGTATGCGCAGCACCGAGATGCGCTCGGTGTACTTCGGTACCACCCAGGAGGCCCGATGATCACCGCCCGCGGAATCGGCGTCCGCTACGGAAAGGCCGTCGCGGTCCGGGAGACGGCGCTCGAGGCACGGTCCGGGGAGGTCACGGCGGTGGTCGGGCCGAACGGCGCCGGAAAGTCGAGCCTGCTGTCCGCGCTGTTCGGCAGTACACCGACGACCGGGACCGTCCTCGTCGACGACAACGACCTCAGCGGCGCGCCCGCCCGCAAGAGGCTGCGCGCCGGGATCGCGTTCGTGCCGCAGGGGCGGCAACTGTTCCCGCGCTTGACGGTTCGGGAGAACCTGGAGATCGGGGCCCGGCTGCTGGGCGCTCGCAACGACGTGCTCGATACCGCGTTCGACCGCTTCCCGATCCTGCGGACACGGTCGAAACAGCTCGCCGGTGTCCTCTCCGGCGGGGAGCAACAGATGCTGCTGCTCGCCCGGGCCCTGTTGGTACGGCCGCGCGCGCTGCTGCTCGACGAGATGACCACCGGACTCTCCCCCAAGATCGCCGGGGAACTGCTCGATCACGTACGCGGCCTGGCGGATTCGGGGATCACCGTACTGGTCGCCGAACCGGCGCTGCACCGGGTGGCCCGGATCGTCGACCGCGGGTACGTCATGGTCCGGGGCTCCCTGTCCGCGCCGCAGGACGACCCCGGTGCACTCGACACCGCCTACCGAGCCGCCATGGGTGTGCTCGAGGAAGCTCTGTGATGGAACACGTACCCTTGGCCGATCTCCCCGGATTCACAGCGGCCCCGGAGGCATACACCGACTACGCCGTGAGCGATCTCGTCCGCCATCGGGCCCGCACCCGCGCGGACGAACCCGCCTACATCAGCCCGGCCGGGACCACCACCTGGGCCGACTACGATCGCCTCGCCGAGCGGGTCTGCGCGGCACTGCTCTCGCTCGGCGAGATCCCCGCGGTCGCGGTGTATCTGCCCGACACCGTGGAATTCCACGCCACGCTCGTCGGCACCTACCGCGCGGGGATCCTCGCGGTCGCCGTCGGGGCCCGGTCCGGCCCGGCGGAAGTCGCGCATCTGATGTCGGCTTCCGGGTCCACCGTGCTCGTGACCGCCCGCGAGAACCGAGGTGTCCCCGTATCGGAGCTGTCGGAAGCACTACGGGCCCGCAATGCGGCTCCGGCGCACCTGGTGATCGTCGACGGGCTACAGGTCGGCGTCCAGGGCGCCGTGGAGCGCGCGGGCCGCCCGGCACCGGTCCGAGACTTCTCGGTGGACGATGTATGTCTGCTCAACAGCACGTCCGGCACCACGGGCCGGCCGAAACTCGTCATGCAGACCCAGCGACGGTGGAGTGCGTTCGCGGCGATCGCCTGCCGGAACGCGGAGATGGGCGCCCGGGAGACCGTCGCCGCGTTTGTGCCCGCCCCCTTCGGATTCGGGCTGTGGACCTCGCATTTCCTGCCCGCGCTCCTCGGTCGGCCCGCGCTGGTGATGCACCGCTTCGACCCGGCGGTCGCCATCGACCTGATGGCCGAGCACCGCGCCACCCTCCTCGCCTGTGTGAGCACCCAGTTCCGGATGATGCTGCAAACCCCGGACCGCGCGATATCCCGGGCCGACACGTTGCGCGTCATGTTCACCGGCGGTGAGGCCGTGCCCTACGCGGAGGCCCGGCGTTTCGAGGACGCCACCGGCGCGTTGGTCCTCCAGTTCTACGGCTCCAACGAAACCGGCGCGGCGAGCGCGACCACCGTCCACGACGACGACGAAACCCGGCTCGGCACCGGTGGCCGGCTCATCGAGGCGATGAACGTCCGCGTCCTCGACGACGGCACCGCGGGTCCGGGTGTCCGGCGCGGGCAACCGGCGGTCCGCGGGCCACTCATGTCCCCCGGCTACTGGAACGACGACGCCGCCAACGCCGAACTGTTCACCGACGACGGCTGGATCCGGCTCGGCGATATCGTCGAAGTCGACGACTCCGACCGGTTGCGCGTGGTCGGCCGGTTGGCGGACCTGATCATCCGGGGCGGCAAGAACATCTCCGCGCTGGAGGTGGAGGATTTCATCCGCGAGCATCCCGCGGTGGAGATGGTCGCCGCGGTCGGCGTCCCCGACCCGCTGTTCGGGGAGCGGCTGTGCGCGGCGGTGACACTGGCTCCTGGGGCCGATCGGCTGTCGCTCGCGGATCTCAACACCTGGCTGCGCGCCCAGGGCATCACCCGGGAGTATCTGCCGGAACGGCTGCGCGTACTGGAGAGCATGCCGTTGGCGCCGGGCGGGAAGATCGCCAAAGCGCGGGTCGAGCAGTTGGTCGTAACGAGTGCGGGAGACGACGATGACGGACGACGCAGCCAGCGGTGACCTCGGCGGGCGCACAGCGATCGTCACCGGGGCCGCACGGGGGCAGGGCCGGGCGATCGGCCGGGCACTGGCCCGGCGTGGTGCCACGGTATGGCTCGCGGACCTCTGCGCGCCCAGCGATACCGCCCCCTATCCGCTGGCCACCGAGGACGACCTGAGCGAAACCGCGCGGCTGATCGACGCGGACGGCGGGGCCTGTCACACCGGTGTGCTCGATGTCCGCGACTCCGCCGCGGTCACGGCGTTCGCCGCGACCGTCGCCGCGGAGACCGGAAGTATCGACATCCTCGTCACCTCCGCGGGCATCGTCGGCTTCGCGCCGGTCACCGAACTCTCCGATGCCGTATGGGCCGATATGCTCGCCACCAACCTGACCGGCACCTTCCACTGCCTCCGGGCGGTACTCCCCCATATGGCCACCGGCTGGGGCCGGATCGTGGCCATCTCCTCGATGAGCGGCCGGCAGGGCACCCCGAACCTCGCCCACTACTCGGCGTCGAAATGGGGCGTGATCGGGCTCGTCAAATCCGTGGCCCTCGAATACGCGGAAAGCGGTATCACGGCGAATGTCGTATGCCCCACCAATGTGGACACCCCGATGCTCCACAATCCGGCCCTGTATTCCCTGTTCGCCCCCGATCTCGACCATCCCTCCCGCCAGGACATCGAAGAGCGCTACGCGCGGATGAGCCCCATGCGGATCCCGTGGTGCCCGCCGGAAGCGGTCGCCGACGCCGTCGGCCATCTCGTCGGCGAGAGCGGGCGCTACGTCACCGGAACGGTGATCGACGTGGGGTTGGGTGGCACTGCCCGGATGCCATGAGACCTGCGGGTTCGCGAGGCGCACGCGCGGAAGGGCACTGTTCCGGCGAAAGCGGAAAAATTCGGCAGACGCCTGTGCGGCGCGCGGGCGAATCCGGGTTGCTTCGGTAGCGTGCTCACCCGTCCGGTATCCGAGACCAATGAGGAGTAGCGGGTGCGAACGCAGAGTCGGTGGGTGGTGCGGAAGCGGCTGCGCAGAGCCGCCGCGGTTGTTGCGTCGATGGTCCTGACCACCTGGGTGGGCGGGGCAGTGGTCAGCGCGTCCCCGATCGGCACCCCGGTGCTACGGGCCCCGGGCGGAGGCTACGAAGAGCTCTTCGTGCCGTCCGGTATGGGACCGATCAAGGTCCAGGTGCAGTGGGCGGCGCGCGGTGGCAGTGCGGCGCTCTACGTGCTCGACGGCCTCCGCGCCCCGGCCGATCACAGTCAGTGGACCAGTGATACCGACGCCCTGCGCCAGTTCGCGGGCGACAATGTCACCCTGGTGTTCCCGGTCGGCGGCCGGTCCAGTTTCTACACCGACTGGTACCGGCCCAGCGGGACCAACGGCCAGGCCGAGACGTACAAGTGGGAAACCTTCCTCACCCGTGAATTGCCCGACTTCCTGGCCGGGTACGGGGTGTCGCGGACCAACAAGGCCATCGTCGGCGCCTCCATGGGCGGCGGGGCCGCCCTGACATTGGCCGCGTACCACCGCGACCAGTTCAAGTTCGCCGGATCGTTCTCCGGGTTCCTGAATCCGACCTTCCCCCTGTGGAACGAAGCGGTCCGCGCCGCGATGTGGGACGAGGGCCGGTTCAATGTGGACGATATGTGGGGGCCGATCGGTGACCCCGCCTGGAGCCGCAACGACCCGACCGTGCAGGCCGAACTGCTGCGCGGGCTGCCGATGTACGTCTCGGCCGGCAACGGCAGCCCCGGCGCTCCCGATGTACCGTTCGGGGTCGGCAACACGATGAACGCCATGGGGCTGGAGGCGACGGCCGCGGTCGGCACCCAGATCTTCCGTGACCGGATCGCGGCACTGGGTATCCCGGCCCGTATCGATATCGTCGACGGCACCCATACCTGGCCCTATTGGGGCCGGGCACTGGCCACCGCGCGCCCGATGATCCTGGACGCACTCGGGGCCCACTGAGGCCTACTCACCCAGGCGTCCGAGAACGGTCGCGCATTCGCCGCGGACGGCCGCACCGGGCCGGGGGCGACTTCGCCCCCGGGCGCGCCGGGCGGGGCG